>JBBQGR010000037.1:0-12335 GCA_038323185.1 Phycisphaerales bacterium
CGGCACGGAGGGGGGAACGCCGGGCCTCGGAGGCACCACGACCATCGTCTACGACACGCGCACGAAGAAGAAGCTCCGCGAGTTCCTCTCCCTGGGCGGCACCAACCGCAACTGCGCGGGTGGCCCCACGCCCTGGGGCACCTGGCTTTCTTGCGAAGAGGACGACGCCAACGAAGGTACCAAGGGCGCGACGAAGCGCCACGGCTACGTCTTTGAGGTGCCAGCGGATGCCAACGGCGGCCTCATCAAGGCCGAGCCCATCACCGCGATGGGGCGCTTCATGCACGAGGCCGTCTGCATCGACCCACGCACCGGCATCGTGTATCTCACCGAAGACCGCGGCGATGGACTCCTCTATCGCTTCATCCCCAAGAACCGCGCGGGCGCACGCGGCTCGCTCATGGAGGGCGGCACGCTCCAGGCCCTCGTCCTGCGCGACCACAAGAGCTGGGACACAAGCAACCACGGGAAGACGCCAGAACTCCGGCGCGGCGATCGGCTTGAGGTTCGATGGATCGACCTCGAAGAGATCGACGCACCCAACGACGATCTCCGCAAGCGCGGCTTCGCGGCTGGCGCGGCCTCCTTCGCACGAGGCGAAGGAATGTGGTGGGGACATGACTCGGCCTACTTCGCCTGCACCGACGGTGGTTCGAAGCGCAAGGGGCAGATCTTTCGATACTTTCCCAGCGCGGCGGAAGGAACGCCCGGTGAAGATTCCGACCCCGGCCGCCTCGAGCTCTTCATCGAGCCCAACGACAGCAAGGCCATTGAGAACGCAGACAACCTCACCGTCGCGCCCTGGGGCGACCTCATCGTCTGCGAGGATAATGTCGATCCCGAGGAAGATCCCGGCAACCGGCTGATCGGCGTCACCAAGGACGGCGAGTGCTACGAGTTCGCACGAAACGCCATCAGCGGATCGGAGTTCGCCGGCGTGAACTTCTCACCCGATGGAACCACGATGTTCTGCAACATTCAGGGCGCGGGCTTGACGCTGGCGGTCACCGGACCATGGCGCACGGCCTGACAATCGCGGCGGGCGTAGTTCGCGGTCTACATCTCAACTTCTGCATCTCAAGCCCTACATCTCTAGAAAGTTCTTGAGCAGCTTCGGTCCTTCGAGTGTCAGAAAGCTCTCGGGGTGGAACTGCACGCCCTCGAGTGGCTTCTTGCTCGGATCGGCCCAAAGGCGGCGAAGTCCCATGACCACGCGTCGCTTCGCGCCCGTCGCCGCGTCAACCTCGTCGGTCCAGGCAGTGACTTCCCAGCCGTCCTGGCCGTGGACTGGCTTGGGAATGGTCTCTTGGAGCACGACGAGCGAGTGATAGCGGGTGGCTTCGAATAGATTAGAGAGGCCGCGGAAGACGCCCGTGCTTGTGTGCTGGATCGGGCTGGTCTTGCCGTGCATCGGCACCACGTGGCGCGTCACCGTCATGCCATGGACATCGCCGATGGTCTGATGCCCGAGGCAGACTCCAAGGATCGGGACCTTGCCCGCCAGCGCGCGGATGATGTCCGGGCAGACGCCAGATTCCTTCGGAGTGCAAGGACCGGGCGAGAGAATGATCCGGGCAGGCAGGCCCCCATCATTCACCCTCGCGGCCTCCGCCGCGGTGATCTGATCGTTGCGAACTACCAGGAGGTCGCGGCCCACGACGAGCGTGCGATCAAGCTCGCCCAATCGCTGCACCAAGTTCCAGGTGAAGGAGTCGTAGTTGTCGATCAGAAGGATCACGGCGGAGAGTAGGGCAGAGTGGCCGGGAGGAAGAAGTGGTCGAGTGATCGAGTGGTGAAGTGGCCGAGTGAAAAGACCAGCCGAACGCAAAAGCGTTTGATGCGAAACAACCGAAGCCACTTGACCACTTCGTCCGTCCGTCCGCCCCTCCGGCCAGCCGCTCGACCCACCGCCCGTTTTTTGATACGCTGACCCAATGCCTCCACCGGCAGAGAACTCCGCCTCCACCACCGTCGGGCAAGGCGACTACGTCGTCAGCTCGGGTGAGTGCATCTCATCCATCGCGCATGATCACGGCTTCTTCTGGGAGACGATCTGGGATCTGCCCGAGAACAGTGCGCTCAAGCAGGCCCGCGTCAATCCCTTCGTCCTCCTCAAAGGCGATCGCGTCACGGTTCCGGACCTCCGGCCCAAGGATGAGTCCTGCGCGGCGGAAGCCAAGCACCGCTTCAAACGCAAGGGCGTTCCCGGCGAGATCGAGCTCATCCTCACCGAGCTCACAAGCGACGATCCCGCGCCCAAAGATTACAAAAACTCCTCCGAGGGCGAGTACGAGGTGCCCGAGCCTCCCAATCTCGAGCCCAAACCGATCAAGAACACCAACTACGTCCTCGACATCGATGGAATCCTCAAGACCGGCAAGACCGACTCCAACGGCAAGGTCAAAGCCTCGATCCCCCCCAACGCGCGCGCAGGCCAGATCAAGCTCCGACCCGGCCAGCCCGACGAGCTGATCATCCCGCTGGCCCTTGGCCACCTCGACCCGCCAACGACCTGGGCTGGCCTTGCGCACCGTCTCCGGAATCTCGGATATACCGTCACCGGCTTCCCGGAAGGCAACGCCCAAGGGACCACGCCCGCGGGTCTGGTCGAGAGCATCAAGGCGTTCCAAAGGGACCGCGGCGAGACCGTCGACGGTCGCGTCTCTTCACAACTCCAGTCCGACCTCAAGGAAGCCCACGGGAGCTGAGTCCATATGGCCCGAATCGTTCGAGTCAGCATCCTCGGCCTCACGTTCCAAGACGACGCCGACATCATCGGCTCGGACGAGGTTCGACTGCGCGTTCGCATCGGCGGCCGCGCCGTCGGCGACCTCAACCAGCGTTTCGAGATGGTCGAGGGCGGGTTGGCCGTCACCGACATGGCCCTCTGGGGCGCGGACTTCGATTACGCGCAGACCGGCCAGGTCGAGCTCACCGCCCAGGTCGAGGACGACGAGGTCACCGGATGGGACTCGATGGGTCGCGTCCGCCTCTTGCTCCGCTGGCCCTTCACCTCTCGGAGTTACACCCTCCACGCCAACACCCGCAAGTTCACGCTCTTGGTCCTCGTCACGCATCGCGTCGAGGGTGAGGAGGGCGATCCAAACTGGGGCGCGACCTTCGTCCCGCGCCGCGAGACCGGCGGCACCACCGCCGCGACCGTGTCGCCGCCGCCGCCCATGCGCATCGAGGTGCACGATTGCCTCCCCGTCCCCACCGGCGCGGGCACGCCGAACCGGCCCGCCTTCGCTGCGGGAATCTCGCCCGAGCTCGACGAAGCACAGTCCGCCGTCAGCACGACCGGCCCCAACAACGTCTTCTTCAATCCCGCGGTGATCCCGATCCTTCCCTCCGACCAGGCCAGGAGCGATAACAACTGTTCGAAGTTCAAGGTCACCTACATCTGCGATCCCAGCGCGACGGCGTCGCGCCGGAGCATGCCCGAGCTTCGATGGGAAGTCCGGAGTCTGGGCGGGCAGGCCGTCTTCCATGGCGGGAACACCGGGCGGACCTGCAAGCTCCACGGCACACGCCGGGGCGAGGTACTTCTCCAACTCTTCCACAACGACACCATCGCCGCAGCGATCCGGGCGCTGGTGGCCCCGCTGGTCTATGTCCCGTGCCGCGCCACGCTACTGACGACCGCCGGCGACACGCCAGTTGCCAACACCGCCACGCCCGAGCTCGTGCTCGAGCACCTCAACTGCGCCAACCGCTACCTCTGGCAGATGGGCGTGCTGCTTCGCCTCGAGACCAACACCGACTCGGGCTGGCTGCCCGATGACATTCCCGCGGCAAACATCAGCTTCACGAGCCAGACCGGAGTCTTCCGAGCCACCGCGCCCGAGAGCTACCTGACCAACATTCCCGCGGGATCGCTCACCCCCTGCATCAACGCTCGCCCAAACGTCATGAACTTTGTATATATGGTCTCGTACGCACCGGGCAGCATCACGGGGGCGGCGTGCGACTTTGGCGGCAACGCCACGACCCAGTCCGACGACGGCACACCGAGCACCTCGTGGGCCACGCCCAGCGGCGTGCCGCCCGACGGCAGCGCCGGATCCAACTCCATCACCTGCATCAATCTCCGCCGCGCGGGCAGGCCCGCCAACGTCTTCACGATGATCATCGCCGAGAACGGCCACCGGACTTCTGCACGCATGGGCAGCACCATCGCCCACGAGGTTGCGCACTGCATGGGCCTGGGCCACCGGGGCAAAAAAGAAGACGGAACCAACCCCGCCTACTACGACGGCATGGCCCACCCCATCAACGAGAACATCATGTACTACTCCGCCGTCAACAGCAAGATGGACTTCGACATCATCCAGGCCAAGGCCATCCGCCACTCTCCCCTCGTTCGCTGACCACCCTCGGCCACGCCCGTTCACCTCCTTCCGGTCCAGATTCGCGAGCTACGCGCAAGGAGCAACTTGGACATGCCACTCGACGGCGAACCACGAGATGTAGTTCAGGATCCAGCCCGCACCGGCGGCGAGATCTGCATGGCCGCCAAGTATCTTGCACAAAGCCTCGACGAGGCCGACCACGTTGCGCTGCGCAGCAGCCTCAAGAGCCCCGCGATCCTCGCGCGCCTCGACAGCGCCCAGGAGTATCGCAAGCCGCGCCGCATGCTGAAGCTCGCGAGCGTGATGGACCGCCTCGGAAAGAACGCCTCGGTACCAGCCGCCACGACGATCACGGCACTCACCACAAGCGAGCCCTTCCTCGCACAGTCGCACCGCATCGACCTCTTGATCGACGCCGCGGCCGTCTGCCGCCCGCCCTCGCTGGAGATTGTCGCGTTCTGGAAGTTGCACTGCGTGCCCAAGGGCGCCCACATCGAGATCGTCGCCATCGCGCTCGCGAAGAACGCAACCGCCGAATCGGCTCAGTTGCTCGAAGCGATGTGCAAGGACAACGCCTTCGAGCTCACTCGCCGCGTGGACTGGTTCCACATCTACGTCCTGCAGTGGCGAACTCAGCCGGAAAACGTCGCCCTCGTCGAACGACTCACCAAGAATGCCGCGCTCCCGCGCGAACTGCGCATCGCGGCGGTCGAGTCCATCTTTGATTACCGCCCCGAAGACTGGTTCCCGCCCCACGGCGGTGCCGAGCCCCAGCCTTGGACCGCAAGCAACAAGCAAGGCCGCGACGCGGCCCGCTCGCTCGCCAAAGCGGCCCAAGAAGCCTTGGACCCGCTCCCACCCACGCTCAACGCCACAATCACGGCAGTGCTCACGCAGCTCGACGCGATGGATGCGGGAGCGAAAAAGTAGAAATAGTCGAGCGGCAAAGTAGTCGAGTGACGAACCAACGTCCCTCCATCACTCACCACTCAGCCACGCTCAGGCGGCCTCGCCGCGCTGCGCATGCTCCTCGCGCGTGCCGCAGACTCCGTCGCGCGTCACGTAGAAGAAGTCAGAAGTGATGGGGTATGGCAAGCGCCGGTAATCATGCTCAACGCGATCGCGCAGGCGCTTGAGGAAAGGATCCGGCCCGCTCGTAAATGCCACGAACATGTCGCGCGCAGGCACCGCGACATAGAAGTTGCCCGAGAGGTGCGGCGCGAGGCGGTCGTACAGCCCCGAGAGCATCAGCCGCGCCGCGTCGTACCCGTCGTGCTGGTTCAGGATCGCGGCGCGTCCGCCTTCCTTGGACTCGACGAACTGCACCTCTAGTTCCGGCGCATATTCCTCAAGGTTCGTCCGCGCGATCTCCTCGCAGTCATCGACGCTGATCTTCCAGCGAACGAGCTGCTCGGTCGTGATCGATACCGTCATCTGCGGCAGATCCGTCACGAACACGATCACCGTGTCGTTCACGTACGGCACGTGCGCCACCTGCTCGCGCGACAGGTGCGAGAAGATCGTCTCGGGCTGGATCCGCGGCATGATCCGAGGCCGCGCAAAGTCCAGCGACATTGACATCACCTGCACCGAGTCGCCCGCGAAGAGCTGCTCAAGATAGTGCTCCACGATCTCCAGCCCGCGGCTGGGCTCGTGGTTCACCATCCGGTACAGGTTCTCAAGGTCCAGCCGGCGCCCGTTCACGATCAGCTCGCGCGGCGCGACAAGGTCGACCGAAAAGTCCGGGTGACGCTTGCGAAGCATCAGCGCAACAGACTCCGCAAACGCTTCAGGTTCCCGCGGCATCGTGCCCATGTCTGGCCCCTTGCTGGATCTGCCGGCGTGCCAACGCAACGCCGGTCGGAACTCGGCCCTGCCGCCGGGCGCTACCGGCCTGCATGCACGGTTCGAGCGAAGCGTCAAGACCTCATCCCTGCGGGGCCTCGAATCGTCTCCCTCTGCGCGTCGGTCAAGCCGCTGTTCCACAATTCCTCGCTCCCGCGTCAAGAACGCACGCCTGTACCGAGTTGGGTGGTTCCAATCCAAAGATTTCGACCAAACTCGGACCCAGCGCCGACCAAACCCACGACCCCAAACCCCAGAGCGCAAAAACCTCCATCAGCCAACCAACAGGCCAACACACCATCGGTTTCTCGCAACGCTCGGATCTCGGCGACGAAGGGCGTATAATCTCTCCTACCCCGGGCCTTCCGGCTGCGGGTTTCGTAGGGATTCGACCCGGACCGGGACTCTGTGTCGTCGCCAAGCCGCGACCAGAAATCCAGCAGTCCAGCACCAGGGGCCAAGCCGCCCCACCACGGAGATCGACGCGTGACCGAGCAAGAGATTGAGGCAAAAGTGATCGATATCGTCGCGACCCAGATGGGGCATGACAAGAGCAAGATCACCCGGACCTCGAGCTTCGTCGATGACCTCAACGCCGACAGCCTCGACCAGGTCGAGCTCGTCATGGAGCTTGAGGAAGTCTTCGAGACCGACATCCCCGATGAGCAGGCCGAGAAGATCAAGACCGTCGGCGACGCGGTCGACTTCATCACGCAGCACCGCGGAAACCACTGACCTGCGCCCTATCCTCGGAATCTGCTCTAGCCCAGGCCACAGGGCTTGTCGCGGAGGATGGACCAAACGATCTCCGTACGAACCCGCACACGACGGGCGTTCGGACTTTGATGTCGTTGCGCGGAGCCCCTTACGGACGAATTCTCAATGCCAACCCCCAATCCCGGCCCGCGCATCGTCATTACCGGCATGGGTGCCATCACCAACCTCGGCCTCGATGCCGCCTCCACCTGGGAGGGCATGCGCGAGGGTCGCAGCGGCATCTCCGCCATCGAGGGTGAGGACTTTGCGGCCTTCGATCCCGCACGGTGGTCCGTGCGCATCGGCGGACAGGCCAAGAAGTTCGATCCCCTCCTGACCATGGAGCACCGCGAGGCCAAGCGGCTGGACCGTTTCAGCCAGCTCGGCGTCGCCGCAGCCTGCGAGGCCGTCAAGCACTCCGGCTTTGACATGTCCAAGGAGAATCCCGAGCGCTGCGGCGTGGTCGTCGGGGCCGGAATCGGCGGCATCAAGACTATAGAAGAGGGCGTCAACGTCATGCGAGACAAGGGGCCCGACCGCATCAACCCCTTCACCGTCCCGCGCCTGATGCCCAACGCCGCCGCGGGCAACATCTCCATCAAGTTCGGCCTCCAGGGCCCCGCCTCCTGCCACGCCACAGCGTGCGCAAGTTCCGGCCACGCCATCGGCGACGCCATCAACTATCTCAAGCGAGGCCTGGCGGACGTCATGCTCGCTGGCGGCGCCGAAGCCGCGTGCACGCCCCTCTGCATCGGCGCGTTCATGGTCATGAGAGCCCTCTCGACCCGCAACGATTCGCCCAACAAGGCCAGCCGCCCCTTCGATCAGGATCGCGATGGGTTCGTTCTCTCCGAGGGCGCCGCCGTCATGGTGCTCGAGACCGAGGAGCACGCTCGCAAACGCGGAGCAACGATCTACGCTGAGCTTCTAGGCTTTGGCAACTCCTGCGACGCTTCTCACATTACCGCGCCCGACGAGGCTGGCGGCGGCGCACTCCGCTCCATGAAGATGGCCCTCGCCGACGCACGCCTCAACGCCACCGACATCGAGTACATCAACGCCCACGGAACCAGCACGCCGCTCGGCGACAAGGCCGAGGTCGCCGCCGTCACCGCGCTCTTCGGCGATCATGCCCGCAAGAGCAAGAACGGTCGACTCCTCATGAGCTCCACCAAGAGCGTCCATGGCCACTCGCTCGGCGCTAGCGGCGCCGTTGAGATGATCGCCTGCGTCCACGCCGTGCGCGATGGCATCATCGCTCCGACCGTGAACCTGGACAACCCCGACGAGGGCTTCGACATCGACCTCGTCCCGCACCACGCCCGCGAACGCCGCATGAAGTACGCGATGAACAACACCTTCGGCTTCGGCGGCCACAACGTCACGCTCATCGTCGGCCGCTACGAGTAACGGTCGCGAGAGGCTCCGGCATCCACGCCAACCCTCTAGGCACGGCCCTTGCTCCAGTCCCATCAAGTAGAGGAGCCACGCTCAGTTCGCGCACGCATTGCGCCCATCGCGCACCGCGTGCCTCAACCGACGCGCCGGCAATGCCGATAGGGGATCTGATGGGACGCGCCACCACCGCCGCCACGACCGAGCAGAACGAGTCCCAAGCCCTCGCGCTGGAGGTGCCGGTCATTGTGCGCCTCGCAGAGCGCTCGATGCGCGTGAGCGAGGTGCTCGAGCTCGCACCCGGCTCGATCATCGAGCTGACCAAGAGCGCAGAGAGCGAGCTTGATCTGCTGATCAACAACCGCCCAGTGGGTGTTGGTGTTGCGGTCAAGGTCGGCGAGAACTTTGGCCTCCGCATCACGCACCTTGGTGATCCCGCAAACCGGATCAAGCCCAAGCCTCCGGCGCTGGACCAGCGCGGCGCCGAGGACGCTCTGGCTGAGGCGATGCTCGCTGGCCAGCTCGGCTGACCGCCCCGGGCCACCACCGTCGCCGAATGTCAACACGGGAGTTCCCGCTAGACCCAGCCTCATCTCATCCTATTCTGAAGGCTGTCGGCCCAACGATCCGGCCTGACACGCTCGCCCAAGCAACACCCGACTCCTTGGAGACCTCATGCCGCGCGATATCCCCGTGGGAAACGGCGACCTGCTGATCACCTTCGATCGGCTCTACCGCATCCGCGACATCTTCTATCCCAACGTTGGCCGCTTCAACCACACCGACGGCCACGTGCAGCGCTTCGGCGTCTGGGCCGACGGCAAGTTCGCGTGGATCGAAGAGCCCGGCTGGGAACGCTCGCTCAAGTATCGCCCCGACACGCTCGTGACCGAGGTCGTGCTGCGCCACGATGGCCTCGGGCTTGAGATCACCTGTAATGACGCGGTTGATTTCCATGAGCCCCTCTATGTCCGGCGCGCCGTCGTGCGCGACCTTGCCGGCCGCGATCGCGACGTGCGCCTCTTCTGCCACTGGGACCTTTCCGTCCGCGGCTCACCCGTCGGCGACACCGCCAACTACGACCCCGCCACCTCCAGCGTCGTCGTCTACAAGGACGATGCCTACTTCCTCTTCAACGCCTGCGACGAGAACAAGTGCGGCATCGACAACTGGGCCATCGGCACCAAACGCGTCCGCGGTGCCGAGGGCACCTGGCGCGACGCCGAAGACGGACAGCTCGGCCGCAACGCCATCAGCCAGGGCTCCGTCGATGCCACCATCGGATTCAATCTCCAGGTCCCCGCCAACGGGCACGCGTATGTCACGCTCTGGCTCGCCTGCGGCAAGAGCTACAGCGAGGTCAAGGCCCTCAACCAGCGCACCCTCGAGATCGGCGCCGATCGCATGATCGAGCGCACCAACGCGTACTGGAAACTCTGGGTCACCAAGGAACGCCACGACCTCCTCCAGCTCCCTCCCGAGATCGGAGACCTCTTCCGACGCAGCCAGCTCGTCCTGCGAACGCAGATCGACAACGGCGGGGCCATCATCGCCGCCAACGACAGCGACATCACGCAGTTTGGCGGCGACCACTACTCATACTGCTGGCCGCGCGACGGCGCGCTCGTCGCGTACGCGCTCATCCTCGCGGGCCAGTCCGAGCTCAGCCGTAACTTCTTCCGCTACTGCTCCAAGTGCCTGAAGGGCGAGAGCTACTTCCTGCACAAGTACACGCCCGCGGGCGAGCTCGCCAGCAGCTGGCACCCCTGGATGATCGAGGGCCAGCGCGTCCTCCCGATCCAGCAGGACGAGACCAGCCTCGTGATCTGGGCACTGCGCAAGCACTTTGAGGCCTTCCGCGACGTGGAATTCGTCAAGCCCCTCTTCAACCAGCTCGTCGTGCGCCCCGCGCAGTGGACACTCAAGTACCGCGATCAGAACGGCCTGCCGCTCCCCTCGTGGGACTTGTGGGAGGAGCGTCGCGGCGTCCACACCTTCACCGTCGCCACCACCATCGGCGCGCTCCGCGCGGCCGCGGCCTTCTCCGAGGACTTCGGCGAGCACAGCCTCGCGAGCCAGTTCAGAGAAGGCGCCGAGCGCATGACCACCGCCCTGCGCCGCCACCTCTGGAATCCCGAGCAGAACCGCTTCGCCCGTAACTGCCAGCTCCTCCCCGACGGGACATACAAGCTCGACATGACCTGCGACGCCGCGAACTACTCGGTCTTCGAGTTCGCTGGCATCTCGCCCTTTGATCCGATGGTCGAGGCCGACATGGCCGCCGCCAAGCAGCGCATCGGCATCAAAACCGATGTCGGTGGCTACGCCAGGTACGAGCACGACTACTACCACCAGGTCGAACGCGACAACATCCAGCTCGTCCCAGGCAACCCTTGGATCATCTGCACACTCTGGCGCGCCCAGTTCATCATCCAGCGAGCCAAGTCACGCGAGGAAATGCAGGAAGCGCTCGAACTCCTCCAGTGGTGCGTGAAGCGCGCCGACAAGAGCGGCGTCCTCGCCGAGCAGTTCCACCCCTACACCGGCGAGCCCATCTCCGTCTCGCCCTTGACGTGGAGCCACGCCACGTTCGTCATCGTTGTCGTTGAGTACCTCCGAAAGCTCGCCGAGATCGGCGCTGGCACCCGCGCACGCACTGGCGACGCGCCGGGGATCGAGTGATGACCAAGTGGACCAATTGGACCAAGCAGCCCACGCCCATCACGCCCAACACGCCGAGCACCATCGGCTCGCCGGCGGAATCTCGCACGTCCACGCATCATGCCCCGCGGCGGGGTTCGCAAACCGCACTGCTCGCCGCCGCGTGTCTTGCGATCTCTGCTGGCTCATGCGCCACACCGCCCGCGAACATCGAGCTTCCCGCCAAAGCATCGCGTGCCGCAACAACGGCCGACGAGAACGATCTCGACGCGGCCGTCGAGATCGCAGTCGGCAAGCACGAGATGGCAGTCATCCGCTCGCTCAGCTTCTCGCGCGACCCGCACATGGTCAGGACCTATGAGCTAAGGACCGCGACCGATGAGCCCGCCATGCTCGAGGTCCGGCGCACGAGCATCAGCAGCCGCACCGAGCCCGTCGAGCTCGAGCTCCGAGCCAGCGTGGGCGCGTTCGGTGATGCGGAGCGAGAGAAGGCGTTTCTGGATAGCGTGAGGCGACGCCTCAACCAGCTCGCGGGCGTCCGAGTCGCGCCGATCAGGTGAGGATCAGCGACGAGCTTCCATGCTGATGTTTTGCTCTGATCACTCGCGCTGATCACGCGCTCTGATCACTGGTTCTGATCACTGGTTCTGATCACTGGTTCTGATCACTCACGCTGATCATCAATTCACGCCGCCGCGCCGCCCATGCAGCTGGGAAGCTCAACGGTGATCGTCGTTCCCTGCTTCCACACGGATTCAACGCCGATGGTCCCGCCCATGACCTTGACGGCGTGCTTGACGATCGCGAGCCCCAGCCCCGTTCCGCGCCGATGCGCCGTGCCCGTCCGCGCGGGATCGACCTGATAGAACCTCTCAAAGACTCGCGACTGGAGCCCGATGGGGATTCCAACCCCGCGGTCCGAGACGATGAACCGCGCGCCCGAACGCCCGCGCTGGCCCGGCTCCATCGGGATCATCTCCCCCACCACGCGCACCGCCGTTCCTTCGTACGCAAACTTGGTCGCGTTGTCGACGAGGTTCTTCAGAATCAGCAGCAGCAGCCTTCCATCGGTGTGGAGCCGATCCATTCCCGGCTCGGCCCCGAACTCCAGCTTCAGCTTGCGCTCGGTGCAGACACCCTCGAAGATCTCTTGCAACGCCGCGCCGACCTCCGAAACTCGCACATCGCTTAGCTGCGGCTCAACGTGCTTGGCACCGAAGTCTTGTCCCACCCGTGACCGAAAACCTTCACACCGATTCCGCTGCGCGTAAGCAACCTGACCAAGCCTTGATGAAACGCGGGGACGATCAGCGTGTCGACGAAGAG
>JBBQGR010000038.1:0-12120 GCA_038323185.1 Phycisphaerales bacterium
ATCTCATCGGGCGTGGCCCTCACCTCCGTGCCGCGAGGTTGGTTGTGACGCCCGCTTCCCGACAACTCGATCGAACCTTTGCACGAAGGCAAGGGCTCGTTGGCGATGGCCATTCTCTCGGAAATGTCGAGGGAGACCGCACATGACGGCTCTGAGCTACCCGCCAAGTCTGGTCGATCTGACAAATGACCCTGATCGACGCCCGAGTCCTCGCACGGCGCGCGCGGTTTCCTCACGAACGCGGGCCAAGTGGCATGCGAGCTCACCTTACTTCGCCCGCGTGTGTTTCTGGGCCGGCGCGGGCTCGGCAACCGCGATCTCCGCCGCGGCGGCGTTCAGCTGCTGGCCGAGCTCTGATAGTGTCTCGTTCGCGGTCGACTCTTCATCGAGAATCGCCTCCAGAACCGAGACGTAGTCGTCAAGGCCCAGCCGCTCCGCAAGGTCGATGGCTCCGCTGTACGCGGCGATCTCGTAATGCTCCACGCGCCGGCCCGCGCCCACCAGCGCACAGTCCTTCACGAGCGGATCGCCATCTTGCGCGATGAACTCCGCGCCCTCCTTGACGATGCCCGCCATGCCGACGCACTTCACCTTGCTGGGTCCAATATCCATCTCCTTCATCAGCGCATCGAGCCGCTTGAGCTGTCCGCGCGTCTCCTCGAGGTGAGCACGGAAGCACTCCTTCAGCTCGACGCTCGTTGCGGCTTTCAACATCTTCGGGAGCGCTTCGATGAGCTGCTCCTCGGCACTGCGGATGTCCTGGAGCTCGTGGATGAGAAGGTCGTTGGGCGTGTTGAGCTTCATTGCGTTGGCCTCCATCTGGGAACTTGGGGGGGGTGTGGGGGTGTGGGGGTGAATGCGTTTCGGGGTCGGCACATGGCGCTGTAAGCGAAGCGTGGTCACGGTCAGACGTGTTCGAGCGTCACCTGTGATGACTGGACGTGGTCCGCCACGTCGAGTCGAACAGGACCATCTGCCCCGACTCCAAAGACTGTTTTGGGCTCACGCAACCGGAGTGAATTGTGGATGAATCAGAATTCAGCCCGCCGGAACCAGGCTCGCGCTCGCAACCACATGCCGCGGCAGCCGGATGACAAACTCGCACCCGCCGCCATTGGCATTGGAGGCCGAGATGAGCCCGCCGTGCAGCTCCGCAATTCCCTGCGCGACCGAGAGTCCAAGGTCGCGTCGATCGCCGCACTCGTTGCTGGAGTCCGCGTAGTGGTCAAAGAGTTTGGCGAGCAGCGACTCGGGCACGCACGCGCCCCGGTCGCCGATCGTCACGCGGCAGTGCTTCTCGTCCGAAGTCACCTCGATCCGCACCTCTGCTTGTCGCTCGCTCGACCGGATGCAGTTGGTGAGGATGTATGTGAACATGCCAATCAGTAGATCAACATCGCAGCTGACAAGGATGGGCTCAACATCGTCCGAGGCCATCGCGCGGATCGTCACCCCGCGCTTCTTCGCCAGGCGCGAACAGGCTCCAACCGCCTCCAGGAGCGGATCGTGCAGCTCCGAGACAATCGCGTCGGGCAGGTACGCGCCCGTTCGAACGCGTGAGAGCCTGACAAAGGTCTCGATCGTCGCGCCAAGCCGCAGCATCTCCTGGCGCACGCTCGCGACGAACGTCTGCTGCTCGACCGACAACTGGTGCGTGTCCAGCGTCTGCGCTTCGGTCAGAAGCACCGCGATGGGCGTCTTCATCTCGTGCGACAGGTTTGAGATCAGCCGATCCTGCTCGCGGAAGACCGCTCGAAGTCGGTCCTGCGCGGTCTCCAGCTCACTTCGAAACGCGTCGAGCTCGCTAGGCATCCGCCCATCGATGCCGCCTGTGCCTCGCATCGCTTGAACGCTGAACGCGTCCGCGACCTTGGCGAGGCTGCGCAGCGGGCTGAGCACAACGCCCGAGATGAGCCAAGTCGACGCGACCGTGGCGCCCATCGCGACAACCAGCGCTATCACGAGCGTGCTCGCTGTCGCGCCCACGATGTGCTCAAACGCAGAGTCGCTCCGCGCCACAACAAGCATCGGCGACGCAGGATCCAGCCCGTCGATCCGCCGGACCACCATCCGTAGAGTGTTCTCCGCGCCCGTTCCGATCAGCAGGCCCGGCATCGGCACCCGCCCGGCGTATCCGAGGCCGCTTGCAAGTGGCGAAAGCTCAGGAATGTCGGCCCAGTCCGGCGCGGGGCGGCGAGATGCGGCGATCACGCCGCCAGCACTGTCGTAGAGCACCAGGACATACTCATCAGGCTGGCCAAGGGCCAGCGGCGTCAGGGCCAACTCTCGCAGCAAAGCGTCTGTGCACCCTGTTCCGAGCGGCCGAAGTTCCTCGCTGACCGATGCCACCCTCAGCGCCAACCGCTCGCTGTAGAGCGCGTCGGTCTGCTGCCACTGATAGAAGAAGACCAGCGAGCTGAGAAGAAGCTGGATCAGCAGAGAGACCAGCGCCGTCCAGAGCGTGACCCGGCCTCGCAGGGAGGGGCTCGAGAGCTGCGCCAGGAGCTGGGCGCGTGGGGCTCGCATCAGACGTGATCCAGAATGCCAAGGCGATACCCCACGCCCTTGACGGTGTGGATCAGCTCGCGCTCATCGCCGCGGTCGAGCTTTCGCCGCAGCGCAGAGACGTACACGTCTACCACATTGCTCGAGGGTGAGAAGCTCATGTCCCACACCTTCTCGCCGATCTGTGTCCTTGAGAGCACGCGGTTGGGATTACGCATCAGGTACTCCAGGAGTGCAAACTCCTTGTTGGAGAGTTCAACGACACGTGCCCCGCGCCGCGCCACGCGCGTGTAGAGATCAAGCTCAAGGTCGTCGATGCGAAGGTGGCGCGCTTCGGAGGCCTCGCCGCGCCGGAGCAGCGCGCGGATCCGCGCCAGCAGCTCCTCAAACTCAAAGGGCTTGGCGAGGTAATCGTCCGCCCCGGCATCGAGCCCCTGAATCTTGTCCTGAGTTGATCCCAGCGCCGTCAGCATCAGCACCTTGGACTTGATCCCGCGCCGACGCAGATTCTTGCAGACCTCAACACCATCGCGGTCCGCGAGCATGAGGTCCAGCAGCACAAGGTCGTACGTGTCTGTCGCGGCCATCTCCTCGCCATCGAGGCCCGATGGGCACGCGTCGGCCGCGAACCCGTGCTCCTTCAGACCCTTCTGGAGCGCCGCCGACATCTTGGGATTATCTTCGATGATCAGAATGCGCATGTTGTCCCCGGTGACTCTTCCGCTCTTGGGTCCGCTCTTCAGTATACAACACGCCAGCACGCGCAGGGCCGCTCATTCAAGATGAATTTGGCTTCAGACGTGGCTCATTCTTCCCGCTTCCCACACGTCCCGCTCACACTTGCTCGCGTCGCCGGCGCAAATCGCACCGCACGGCGCAGTATTTCTCGTGCGCACCGATCCCCCATGCCGCGACTCCACAGATAAGCGACCATTCACACGCATTTCAGACGCGGCCGAGGCGAGCCAGCCACACTCCAGCGTCTCCTTCACCTGATCGTAACGCCAGCGCGTGCCTGGATCGAGCGGGTGAACGAGTACGATATACCGTGCTCACATCCGTGGGTCGGTACCGCTAAGCCAGAGGAGCACTTCAAATGCGATTCTCCGCCCTTCCCGCCGATCTCCGAGTTTCTTCGACCTGCCTCGCCCGCGCGCTCGCGATCACCGCGATTGCGATCAGCGCCTCGGTCTTGTCCGGCTGCAACACCACCGAGGGAGTTGGCAAGGACGTCAAGAACCTTGGCGCTAGTGTCGAGGATGCTGCGCAGGATGCCAACGACTAGACGCCGGGAACAACTCGAACTCACCTCGGGTAGGCGGCGGCGAATTCAACCCCGATTGCGCCGAAGTGTTTCCCCGTTATACCAACGCCCATAGAAGGAGATCGTCACATGCTCTACTACGCTCTTGTTTTCTTTATCGTTGCTATCGTCGCCGCACTGTTCGGCTTTGGAGGAATCGCCACCGGTGCCGCGAGCATCGCCCAGATCCTCTTTTTCGTCTTCATCGTTCTCTTCGTCATTTCCATGATCGTCGGCCTGATCCGACGCGGCGACCCCACGCCGAGGATCTAGCGTTTCCAGCACTCTGGCCCGCTCTGACGCTACATGCTCGCTCACGCACCTTAGAGAGGAGTTCAAATGGAAGACTCGTTGCTCATCCGTCAAGCCACCATTGACCACCTCCAGCAGCTCATCGAGCTCAACATCGATTCCTCGCGCGGATTGCAGGAGGCAGCGGACCTCGTCAAGAACGCAGCCCTTCACCAGATCCTGAGAAGCGGCAGCCAGACTCGCCTCATTTACGCAAGCGAGCTTCAGGAACTCGTCGCGGCCGGAGGCGACCAGCCTCGAACCAGCGGCACCAAGATCGGTTCCATCCATCGCTGGTGGCTCTCCATCAAGTCCATGGTCGCGCAGTCCGAGGAGCGCGACGTCCTCGCCGAAGCCGAGCGCGGCGAGGACGTCATCAAGGACGCCTACGCCACGGTCCTGCGCGAGAATCTCGGCGAGCCGATCCGAGACGTCTTTGTCCGCCACCTCGAAGACATCAAGAAGTCGCACGATCGCATCAAGGCCCTGCGAGATCACTCCTTCGGAAACTCCCAGGGTGTCGCGCCTTCGTCTTCAGTGACCGTCACCTCAACGCGGTCAAGAATCTTCCCCGGCCGCGAGGATTAACCCTCCTCGATCTCGCGCGGCACACACATGATCGCGCGTCCAACGCCTCGCTCAGCTCCATTCCACCATCACCGGCGCGCCCAGCGCCCCAACGCCCGACACAAAGGAAATCACATGAAATCATCCGATACCGCCACCGACTCTCTCACAGCGGCTGATATGGCTCGCACCGCCGGAACCGAGGTCCGCCAAGGTGTTGAGCACGCCGTCGAGGCTGCCAAGCTCAAACTCACAGAGGTCAAGGGTCGCGCGATGCACCAGGTGGATATTGCACGCACCGGCGCACACGACGCGACCGAGAGCCTCAGGGACGTTGTGGTCCGCCACCCGCTCGCGAGCATCGGCATCGCGGCTGGCGTCGGCCTTTTGATCGGTGCCATCTTCATTCGGCCGAGGTTCTAACCCGTGAGAGCAATCTCCCAGTTCGTCGTTCGCGTATCGGAACTCATGGAGGCCGAAGGGCGGTCCGCAGTTCGCGCGGCGCGCGTCGAGGGGCGGGTTCTTCATGGCGTCGCGCGCCGGCTCGCCCTCGGGGCCGCGCTGCTCGCCGTTGGAGTCCCGCTCTGCGTCGGCGGCGTTGCGCTCGTCGCGATGGGCTCGATCCTGGCGCTTGAGCCCAGCGTCGGCCGTCCGCTCGCCATCAGCGCTGTGGGAATCGCCGTGCTCTTCATCTCCCTGGCGTGCGCTACCGCCTATTGGAGCTTCACGCACCTTGCGCCCCGCGGAGGCACCTCGTGAGCTTGATGCCCGATCAACGCCCCACGCACATCCACAGCTTGGGAGACGCGGTGCCGCCAACTCCGGCCTCTTCAAACTCCATCACTCCTTCAACCGCCCGCCTGAGGGCCGACCTTCTGGCTTGGAGCGAGTTGTCGGATCGCGCCAGCGCCGCCTCGTGGTCTCGCACCATGGGGCCGATGGCGGTGAGCGCGGGTATCGCGCTCGTGGCTGGCGCGATCGTGGGAAGGTCGCTCGGCAGCCGCTCGGCGCCGCGCTCAGGATCAACACGCCTCGGCATAACGGCGGTGCGGCTCGCCCTCGCGGCCAAAGCTGTCGTGTGGGTCGCGAGCAACATCTCCAAGCTCAGAAGATGAACGCTTCATGCTTCAACCATAATCGGACCATGATCACACCATGATCACACCATGATCACACCATGACCACCTCACGATCAGGTGTCGGTCAAGCCGCGCTCAAACCGCGGCCACACATCAGCGCCTCATGACCACGACGCTCAATAAGGCACACCACCTCTCCAAAGCAGCTCTCGCCGCCGCGCTGGTAGTGGCCTTCGCTGGCTGCTCGAAGCCGTCCGCAACCCTCGACGGCGCGCTCTCCGCCAACACGACCAGCGTTGCCCGACTCGAAGGACCCATCCGAATTGAGGGTCCGATCAAGCTCGACGTCCAGATCACCGGCCCCTTCAACAACTTCGGGGGCGTCTACATCTCAGAAGCTCTACTGGGTCAAGTCATCATCGGCGGCGCGCGTCCAGACTGGCTCCTCGCCGACCTCGGCGAGCCAACCAGCCGCGCCACGCTCGACTACTCAAGCGAGATCTGGCGCTGGACCTACAAGCCACTCCAAACGCAGGCCTCTCTCCACTCGCTCTTCGGCAGCAAGGCCAGCAATGCCGCGATCCCCGAACCTTCAACCACGTTCGTCCGCCTCGAACAAGGCCTCGTCATCGAGAAGCGGCGAGGCTGATCCGCAGCACCTGACTCCACGAAAGGACCCATCACTCATGAACAAACTCTTCAAAGGCGGCATCGCTGGGTTCGCGGCCTGGAAGCTCGGCGGCGGCTGCTTCGGCACCATCATCGTCTTCGTCATCATCTACTTCCTCCTCAGCCAGTTCTAGATAACACACATACAATAGGTGACACCCCCATCTTCTCATACAAGAAGATGGTCGCCGCATTCATTCCCGATCTAACTGTTGCAATATACGCTTCTGCGCTAGTCCACCTTCTACGCCCGAAGGTCTGAACGAACACAGCCAGAGCGCGCAGATTTCAAGCGAGCAGAAACGCTCCCCAGGAGCCGCCCTCCTCCCCCCCCCGAACGCCAGCGTAAAACACCCGCGCGGTCCGGGCCTCTCGCCCCCTACAGCATGGACCGAGCCCATGCGCACAACCGCTCAACCGCGCAAGCCCCGGGCCAGCTCGCGCGAAATCTCCAGATAATGTCGTCTCGAGAAACCAAGCCTCAATCGCGCTCTCGCCCCAATCCGCAGGCAAATCCATGCGCACAGACGACATCGCTAGCCGTGGGTGCAGGAGGACCCCTCATGCCACACGCACGCATCGCCCCAATCTCTCAGCCAGCCAGTCGCTTCTCTCTGGCCCCAACGCTCATCGTCGCGCGCAGCCGGCGCAGCCCATCCATGATGGCCCTCTCCGCCACCACGACCGGAACACCAAGCCGCCGCGCCACATCAGGCACGGACAGCGGCGACTCCTCCTCAACGCCAAATCGAAGCTTGATCGCAGCCGCCATCGGCTCCGGCAGCGTCGCGAGCGCGCCGCTGATTCGTCCAAGCTCGTCGCGCTGCCCGGCGACGTCCGCCGGCGTCGGCGCTCCATCTGGAATCTGCGAGGCCTGGAGCGAGCGTTCGTCCGCGCCTCCATCGAGCGAGACCCACGCGCGCTGCGCCACGGTCGGCTCGAGCAAGCGACCATCGCCCGTTTCACGCGCGTCACCCGCCTCGCCCGACAGCTCTGCCATCGCCCGCGCCTCCGCGCGATCCGACTCAACCTCCGCAAGCGTTGGCCAGCGTCCCTCGCGAGCAAAGAACCTCGCCTCCGCCCGATGCCGCGCCGCCGCCTTGCGGCTCTCGCCGCTGGGAATGCGCACCGGCTGCCGCTCGAGCCTCGCCGCGGCACGCAGCGCATGGCCAATGGCCACACTCGCGTACGAGGTGAAGCTCGGACCGCGATCAAGCTCGAACGTGTCGAGCGCACGCCGCAGCGCCAGCGCCCCCTCCGCCATCAGGTCGTCCGTCAGGACCATGCCCGACGAGTATCCTCGCGCCATCTTCGCCACGAGTCGCAGGTGCGACTCAATCACCCGCGCCCCAGCCGCAGCGTCGCCATCGATCTGGTATCGCAGGATGCACTCGCGAAGCGCTTCCGGGCCCAGCGGCGTGCTATTGCCAAGATTCCACGAGTCCGACGCCCCGCGGCCCCGCCTCCCCGCCTTCGTCGCGACCGGGATGGTAGTTGCTCCTGTGGACATGGCTGCTCCTCTAGTTTTCGTGAGTCTGGTCAGTAGACCCAAGTTGGTCGTATCCGGGTCAGGATCGAATCTCTTCAGAATCCAAGTCGCGCCCGCTACATGTAGGAATGTTCTCACACGCCCATATGACCACGATGATCTACGCATGAATCGCGTTTCAGTCGCGGTTCGTGCTGATGAACAACCTTTTACCCATGTTTCACTGCCTCTCTAGACCTCATCGCCCACTTCACCACGTGTGGCAGCCGCGAGCGTCGCCGGGCATGTCGCCCCGGAACCGGCGGCATGTCGCCGATCGAAACCCATTTCCAGGAGTTCAACTCATGCGAGGCAACCAGTACGACGGTCAGCGTTCCCAGCAGGGCGGTCGCAACGACGAGACCACGCGGTACAACCAGTACCAGCAGAACCAGCCCAACTCAGAGTCTTATCGCCAGAACGCGCAGGGCTACAACCAGCAGTACAACCAGAGCACCGGACAGGGCTATCAGCAGGACGCTGGCCGCGCCTACGACGACTTCGCCCAGCGCGATCACCGCCAGACCAACGACGATGGTCGCTCCAACGATCAGAGCTATCGCCAGCCCGCACAGCGCGCCAGCGACAGCCGCCCCCGGCACATCACCACCGCCTACGAGTCCCAGTCCGCCAGCGGCGGCTACGACCACGGCGAGTACACCCCCGGTGACTCGAAGCCCTCCCGCTACGAGCAGAACCGCTCCAGCCAGTCCAACATCGGCAACAACAGCCAGTATGGCAACCGCGACCGCGGCCAGTCCGGCTACGGCCAGTCCGAGTAGGGCCAGTCCGGTTACGGCCAGTCCAGCTACAACCAGTCCAACGACAACCAGTCCAACGACAACCAGCGCGACTCAAGCCGCGACTCCAACCAGGGCACCTACGGCCAGGGCCAGTCCAACCAGCGCGGCAATCAGGCCGGGAACTCGGGCTATGGCTCAGGCTACGGCTCGGCTTCCACCTCCGGCTACGGCTGGCAGAACCCCGTCTCCGATCGTTCCGAGCCCGGCACCTTCGGCTCCGGCCAGCGCTCCGGCAGCGGTCAGGGCCAGTTTGGCAACCAGTTTGGCGGCCAGTTCGGCAACCAGTTCGGCAGCTTGAGCTCCTCCGGCAGCACCGCCGCCCGTCGCGGCGCCGCACCCAAGGGCTACAAGAAGTCTGATCAGCGTCTCACCGAGGACCTCGGCGAGCTGCTCATGAACCATGGCATCGACTGCTCGAGCGTCGATCTCCAGGTCAAAGAGGGCATCGTCACTCTCACCGGCGAGTGCAGCGATCGCTCCGACAAGCACCAGATCGAGCATCTCGCCGCCGAGATGTCGGGCGTCAAGGACGTCGAGAACCAGCTCCGCATCACCAAGCGCGGCTCGCAGCTCGAGTCCAAGGATAGCACTTCGAGCAGCAAGACTGATCCGAAGACCGACTCGTCAAGCCCCGCGACGACCGGCATCGCCAGCGCGGCCACCCGCGGCGTCACCGAGACCTCCGCAACCAAGAAGTATTGAACTCGCACGATCGATTCACACCACAACCCATCGCCTCCCCAGGCCAGCGTCTGGGGAGGCGAATTGATCAAAGCCCGAGCGTTGAACCGCGCGTCTAAGTGGCCGCAACACGCAAGCGACGAGAAGAGTTCCCACACCTCTCCGTCTTCGTCTGCAAAGTTCCGCACCACCAAGAAAGCGGCACGCGTCGAGCTAGCAACTTCCAGCCACCAAGTTCGAATCGAGGCACATCCATGAGCGACGAACGAGTGGAACCCCAGCCTCAGCATGCGACCGTCATCCCCGCCGGTCCAGATGACGTTCAATCGTCTTCTTTGGCCTCAGCCTCGGCCGCGCACGACCCCATCGCGGACGCGAAGGCCGATGCCAACACCGACGCAAATGCCACCTTCGTCATGCCCGGTCCGGACCCCGCTGAAAAGATCGCGGCGATCAGCCCCGAGGGCGTACCTGCGGATGCGCACGCTGGCCCCGCCGCACTTCGTTCGCTCCTTCTGGTCTTTGTCGCCATCATCGTTGTTGCCGCGGGCGTGTCGGTCATCTGGATCGGATGGGCTGGCGCGGCGGTGGTGCTCGTGGTGGGCCTCGCTTCAGTCCTCATCAATCCTGCCATGGGTGCCACGTGGTCTCGCGCCAAAGAGCGTCAAGAGATCATCGTGATCGACAAGCTGCGCGCGCAAGGCATCGACGAAAACCAAGACAACGTGCTCAGTGAGCCGCCAGGAACCGCAATTCCAGCACTGCCAGCCCTAACAGCACACGACGACCGGCGCCATCCGTAGACCCTCATCCTCCGTCTAAACACACTTTCATCGCGCGCTCATCAGGCGCACCCGCACCTCCTGTACCTCTCTTAAGTCATCGATGGTCGAAGCCCATCAGTCCGGTCACACAAGGTCGAGCGTCGTGCGCTGCCCTCCAAACCGGGATCCGCGACCTCCATTCTCGAGGAAACCTCAATGAAGTCCAACATCCGCGTCGCATCCGTCGTCACCCTCCTCTCCATTGCTGGCCTCGCCCACTCGGCACTCGCCCAGCAGGCTGATCCCCGCAGGAATCAGAACAACACCAACCAGCCCCACACACAGAACAACAACCAGAACGTGCCTGCCAACCAGGCTCGCCAGAATGACAAGAGCGCCAACAACGCCTGGTCGAGCTCCGTCTCGAACGACTTCCGGTCCTGCGACCGCCTCACCGGCAATGACATTGTTGATCGCAGCAACGAGAAGGTCGGCGAGATCGCCGACTTCATCATCGAGCGCGGCACAGGTCGCATCACCCATGTCGTCGTCGACGATGTCCCCGGCCGCACCGGCAGCGCTTTGGTTCCCTACGCCCAGCTACGCTGGGACTCCGCCAACGGCCGCCTCGTGAGCCCTGTCTCGGCCGATGCGATGCGTTCCTTCCCCGCCTTCAGCGAGAGTGAGTGGACCAAGCTCCGCGCCAGCAGCCGCCCCGACACCAACGCACGCAACATCCGCATGCCAGCGCAGGATCGGCCGATGCAGAATCAGCCCGCCCAGCCCAGCATACGCGCCAACGATCCCGCCACCAACACCAACACCAACACCAACACCAACAACACCACCACCCCGCCCGGCAACGCGCAGCAGATCGCAGGCCGCTCGTCGCCCACCGATCCCGTTGATCGGAATCCTAACGACGCACGTGACCTGCGCGACATCCGCTCGGATCGCAACCTCTCCGACTCCATGTGGCGCCAGCCCAACCAGGGCGACCCCTTCTCCTCGCAGTGGGACTCGGGCCAGACCGTCAAGATCGAGGGCGAGATCCGCCAGGTCCACCGCCAGTACACCCGCGGCATGGGCGAGCAAGTCATCGTCGACATCGCAACCGCCGACGGTGCCATCCGTAAGGTCGCCCTCGGACCCTCTTGGTTCGTCGGTGGTGGTCAGACCTCCCTCAACCGCGGCGAACGCATCTCCGTCGAGGCCGTCACCCTGAACGTCGCAACCGCCGCGACCGTCAATGGCCAGCGCCTCACACTCCGCTCAGAGGACGGCGCAGGGGCTTGGAACAGCGACACCTTCAAGGCTGGCAGCGAGTCCTACTCCGCCCCCTACTACCGCAACACCCTCCTCACCACCGTCCGCAAGGCCACGCTCGACTGCCGCGGCACGACCTGCGGCACCGTCAACGATCTCGTCCTTGAGATGAACTCGGGCACCGTCGCGTTCCTCTCAATCGATCCCAACCAGAACTTCATGGGCATCGCCGACACCAAGCGCCTCGTTCCGTGGGCCGTCACCACCATCAGCGTCGACGGCAAGGTTCGCCTCGATGTCGCGAAGGAGATGGTTCTCGCGAGCGTCGAGACTCCTTCCGACCTGACCGCGCTCAACACTTCCGGCCAGGCCGACATGATCTACAACGCCTTCCAGATCCAGCCCCGCGACCACAGCGGTTGGCGCGAAGAGTCGCAGGAAGAGAACGGCCGCTACTGGGACACGAACACCGGCACGATCAACAGCATCAATAACCCCAACGACCGCAATAACCCCAACAACCTCAACGACCGTAACAACCCCAACGACCGCACCCGCAACGACGGCACTACCACGCCCCGCAGGTAATTGTCCAGGTCACATCGGCGGGCGCGTTTCGAACCGACGCCGCAGACCAACTGTCCCGTGATCCAGCTGGCCGCAT
>JBBQGR010000039.1:0-11956 GCA_038323185.1 Phycisphaerales bacterium
GCGATGCGTCCACCAGTGCCGCGCGCATGGTCAAACCGTGAGTCAGTTGGCGTCCTAATCCTCGTCCCGCGGGGCTGTACGCGACCTGGACAAACGCGGCCAATGCCAGCACCGCCGCGGCGGCCAATGCGCCGCCCGCGAGCATCGGCAGCGGCATCAATCGCGCCTTCAAAACGAATCTGTCCGCTGGCTCGAGCTCCGTCAGGGGCTTGCGGCCATGGCTCGCGCGGATGCGCGACACAACCGAAGCCGACAAGTCGTGCGAGGGCGCGCTCCAACCTTGCCCCTCGCGTGTCGCGAGCGCATCCTCGATCAGTGCGCCGTTCATTGGGCGAGAGCCCTGCGTGCTGTTGAGTTGTTGATTCACGCCGCACCCCCGGCCAGCGCGGCCTCGGCAGATTCGGGCGCGAGCGAACGCTGCTTCGCGAGTGTGAGTAGCGACTGGCGCGCCCGGAAGAGGCACACGCGCACTCCGACGCGGCTCTTGCCAAGTACCGCCGCGATCTCGATGATCTCCATCCCCTCCGCGTATCGCAGCCACAGCGCCGTCTGTTGATCGTCCGTCAGGTGCTCGGCCGCGAGCGCCCAGAGCTTGGCACCCAGCCGGCGCTGCGAGACGGAGTCTACCGGATCTTCTGGCGGACTCGACGCGTGATGCTCCATGATGCCCGTGCAGCGAGATCGCGAGCGCTTTCGCTGCTCGCTGATGGCGAGTCGCGCCCCGATCGTGAAGAGCCAGGTCGAGAAGCGCCAGCGCGGGTCGTATGTTCCGATCCGCTCCCAGGCCCGCACGAACGCCTCTTGCGTCAGCTCCTCCGCGTCGTGGCGAGAGCCCGTCCGACGCAGCAGGAAGTTGAAGAGACGGATCTGAAAGAGCTCAACAAGCGTGGCGTACGAAGTGACCGAGCCACGCTGGGCCGCGATCGCCAGCGCCTCGGGCGTGCGGCACTCGGCGCCGGAATCTCTGGCCTGCGGGCTGGCTTGAGATGCATGACTCATGAGCTTCACCTCATTCATGGCCTGTGCTCGGCCCGGTCTGCGCCACGCGAAGGGGTCCTGCTCGCGGGAGCGCTTGCCGGAAGGGTATTCGGGGAACCACTGTCGCGCGTTGCACCCTCAGCCAGATCCTCGCCCCGGCGGCTGCGGTCGGGAAGCCACCTTCCGGACTCGCGGATCAGGCTTGTAATCTCCCCAACCGGCTCGGAGAGCGTGAGTCGCACGCTGGTCCCGAGCGACTCGACTCGGATGCGGCTCAGGCCTGCCCGAAGGTGATTGGCCTCCGGCTCGGCCTCGGTCGCGTGCATAAGCACGCCGAGCACGCCTCGAATCAGCGTCGCGGCTTGCGTCGCCGCCCCTTCGTCCTGCGTCGTCAGATGGGCGTTGGCATAAAACCAGGGCTCATCAACGCTGGCATTGGGAAGGGCCGATCCCGCCCTGATCGAGGCCGAAGTCCTGAGCGCTGGCACGGCCCGATCCGCCACGCCGCCGGAAGTCGTTGGGCACGTCAACGCAGCGGGACTGGCGACCGAGGCCAGCGATGTACGAGCAGTCGCCTCTTGAGCCAGCCGCGCCGCCGCCAGGTGCTCGCGCTCGCCGATGTTGATCGTGAGAGTCTGGATCTTGCGTGTCACGGCGGCGCTGGGCTCAAACGAGCCAAGGTCCATCGCCGAGACGAAGATGATCGCGCCCTGCTGGGGTTGCAGCGACAACTCGCCCGGCCCATCCGCGGCGGACTCTCGCGATCCGGCGATGACGCCCATCGCCTGCTCCAGCCGCTCGCGCGACGGCGCGACCACCACGCGCCGCAACTTTCGCGAACCGCTCGCGTCTGGCAACACCACTGCGAAAACGCGCTCGCCGTCGGCCTTCCAGCTGTGCACCATCATGGCGCCGGCCGGCGAGGGCGCGTCGGCTCGCTCGTACCCCGGCAGTCCAGCCGCGGCCAGCGACGCGTGCAGCCCATCGGCCGCCGCTGTCATGTCCACGACAAGCGTTCCCGGGTCCGAGCACTCGCTCCGTCCATACACCGTGATTCCATGCACATCGTTTACCGCGCTCACGCCAAACCGCCAGCGCAGAGACTCCAGCGCATCTGCTGCGGGTGAGCGGTGGTCGCTCAGCACCGACCGGCCAACCGCCGTTCCAAGTGCCAAATCCACATCAACATGGACTACCCAGCGCGCGTCGACATCAATCACCGCACGATCCAGCGGCCCCGCCAGCACCAGCGGCGTCACCACCACCAGCCCGCCGAGTGCCGCACCACCAACCACCATCGAGCGGAGCGGCGGCGCCCAGCGCGCGCCACCGGCGTGAATAGAGAGTGCTCGGGTTAGTCCAGACTGGCCACTCCGCGGCAATCGCCGCGAAAGCCCACCTCGCACCACTCCCAACACTCTTCCGAGCACGGCAGTCCTCCGGTCGCGGCCACGCCGCGACCTTTATCTATACTGGCTCGCGACGGTTCGGTTACTCGCAAAGACTGATTTGATCGGGCAAGAACCAAACAAAGACCTCTTTCGTCTGTTCGAACAAGTTATCGGGCGTCGCCATACCGCTTGTACCGATCCACAAGTTGAATCAGGCTGCAATGGAACTGGAACTCGCCGGAGTTGAAGAGTGCGCTCTCGACGCCAGCCTTCGCGAGGTCGCGGCAGTATTCGATGGCGTCGGGCACGTCCATCTCAAGCGTGCCAGCCGTGCCATCACGAATCGCGTCGGTCGAGCGGTCGCTGCCGCGGGCATCGCTGGCACGCATCGCCCGCATCCGCGCGAAGTTCGCGGCCCGCTCCTCGTCCGTGAAGATCAGCAAGTGCGAGGCCCTGTCCAGCGTGCCGATGACTGGCTCGGCCTCGTCGCCAGTTTCGCGGGCCACGAAATACCAGGTGGGCAGTGCCACAGCCGTCTTCCACAACTCCTGCTCCCCCAGCTTGTTCTGGATGTTCTGAGCGGCGGTGCAGAGCGCGTCAAAGTCGGTCTTGTCGGGCATGTCGGCCATGGCGAATCTCCAGTTGACCGCCGCAGTCTAGTGGATTGTGACCCGAGCGGCTTGGCGTTGGCTCCCGGCACGAGCGTTTCGCACTTGCGGAGATCTCGCCTCGAACCACAGGAGTAGCTTGTGGCACGCCCGAGGGTGCCTTGACCCCTCTGCTCACGGTAAGAAATCGCGGGCCATAGAGTTACCCGACAACTCTTGGGGTTGGTTCAGCCCGATTGATTGAGCCGCGAGGGGACCGATCATTGAAGCAATCTCGGGCGATGGCCCGAATGGGAAGGCGCATGAATATGAACGCACGTCGAAACTTCTCTTTCTCTCCCTCGCATCGCACGACCTCGAGCGTGCTCGGCGCGGCGGTGCTTCTTGTGACGGTCCTGGCTGCGCTCATGGCGACTTCGCCGCGGGCCGAGGCCATCCAGGGCGGCAGTGAAGTGCCAAGCAGCGAGCGAGCGCTCGAGGCCGTCGGTCAGTTCTCGCGAGCGCAGTGGATCGACCTGCCGGGCGCGCTCGGCAACGCGATCCTGATCGCTCCCGACCGCGTGCTCATCCCGCGTCACCTGATCAACAACCAGTTCAACTTCTTCGGGTCCGTGGATGCGCCGGCGGAGCTCTTCTTCGTTCGGTTCCGTCGCCGACCCGACGGCACGCTCGCAAACCCCGAGGATCCCTCGACGTACTTCACGGTCGGCATCAGGGGCTTTGGGTTCCTGAAGGATCGCGACGACGGCGCGGACGCGGTCGTGGCCATTCTCTCAACGCCCGTGCGCCACATCCAGCCGATCACGATCGACTCTGACCGGCGGATCAATCCCAACACACGCGTTCAGGTCGTGAGCTGGGGCCAGCAGCAGGCAGGCATCCAGACCCCCAGCGACAGCCGCGCCCAGCCCGCGCGCCTTCGCCAAGGCGAGATTATCCTCGGCGCTTGGGATCGTCGTCAGCTTGAGATCGATACCTCGACTTCTGCCCGCAACCTCGCGAACGTGGTCGACTCGGACTCGGGTGCGGGCCTCTTCATCTTCTCCGCAGGGAAGCTGCGCCTGGTTGGCATCGTGACACGCCGGTCCGGCGGGGTGAGCATCGCACAGCTCAAGCGCGACAGTTCCTTCTTCCCTGGCAGGGCTTCGTTCGCGATCTCCAATCGTGCAACACCGTACATCGGATCGATCCGGCCCCCGGCTCCGACGCCTATAACGCCCGTCGTGACATCCCCAAGGCCGCCAGCGGTCGTCCAGCCGACGAGCCCCAGGCCGCGCGGCGTCTTCCGGTTGACCGTCCGCTGATGGCACCTCAGCGTTGCGATCATCGCTGATGCCGCGATGGATGGCAGTCGGGTGGTTGTAACGAAACGGCGATTAACCGCGTATCAGCAGTGGCTCGGTCCAGGCTCGCGATAGTGAAAGGCAGTGGCCGTTCCTCCCTATCACTGGACAAGCCCGGCGAGCGAAGGTCGGACGTAGGCACCGGCTCTCTCAACCCGCTTGCCTCACACGAATCAGACATGGCCCTCAGGCAGTTTCACACATAAGGACTCCAGGAATGACGACGGCGATTGATTTCAGGTCTCGCAACGCGGCTTGTTTCTCGCGCTCGTGGGCCACGGGCGTTTTGCTCACGCTGGTCTGCGGCTCCACGCTCGCGATGGCCGACGCGCCCGCGTCCCTTGACCGCATTCCCGCTAACGCGGCGATGGCGATGTCGATCCGCAACATGGAGCAGCTCGCTCAGCGGATGTCCGCCCTCTCAACGCTGACGGGCCAGGACGAGCTGGAAGGGAACCCACTCTCGGACATCCAGCAGCTCCTTGGCACTCCGGGCCTTAACAAGTCTGGCTCTGCCGCGCTGATCGTGATGCCCGGGGCCCATGGCAAGCTGCCCAGGGGCGGCGCCGATGGTGAAGACGCTCCCGAGTCTGTGGCAGTCGCGCTCGTTCCCGTCAGTGACTACGCGGCCTTTGTCACCGCTTTGGGCGCTCCCGGCTCCGATGGCATCCAGACCGTCATGGTCGATGATGAAGAGAACTTCGTTCGCGACGCTGGCGGCGGCTATGCAGTGCTCGGCAAGACTCGCGACGCGGTAGAAGCTTTCAAGAGCGAGGCTGGCCAGAGCGCCGCGCACATGAAGGCCATGGGCGCTCAGGGGCGCCGCACCGCGGACATCGCCGACATCCTGATGATCGCCAGCATCCCTGCGATACAGGAGCAGATCAAAGAGCGCGGCGATGCGATCAAGGAGCAGGCCGAGATGATGGGGCAGATGGGCGGCGCCGACATCGGCCCCGCCGCTGCCTTCGGCGAGATCGTGATGAACACCTTCGCCCGCGATGGCCAGGTGGGCGTCATCGGCGTTGGACTCGGTGAGAAGGGCGTGTGGCTCGACATCGGAGCTCAGTTCAAGGAGGGCTCCGAGCTCGCCAGCTTCTTCACCGACACCGGCAAGAGCGCCTCGCTCCTGTCGCGCGTGCCCGCCATGACGTTCCTGCTGGCTGGCGCGTTCGACCTCTCCGCACCCGGCATCAAGACCATCATCCGAAACGTGAACGAGATGAACGCCAAGACTGTCGCCGCCGGTGCCAAGGAGGCAGGCGAGATGCTAGGTGGCGAGGCTGGTGCCGACGCGGTAGGTGCCTTCGCCAATTTCGCTAGCAACGTCGATCAGTTTGACGGAGGCTCATTCGTCGTGGGCGCTAGCCCTGGCGGGCTCATGGGCGGCCTGCTCATCAACACCACCATGTTCTTCCAGTCCAAGGATCCCGCCAAGTCTCTCGCCTCCGCCAAGGAGGCCATGCTGAAGTCTAACGGTCAGGCCGTCGGCGGCATGACCATGAAGACCACCTACGTGCCAGCCGCCGCCGAGATCTCGGGCGTTAAGGTCGACAAGTGGACCACGGAGATCCAGTCCGACCCCGACGATCCCAACGCTGGCAGCATCGCGATGATGCAGGCCTTCATGTACGGCCAGGGCCCCATTGGCGGGTTCTCCGCCGCGGTCGACAACGGCCTCGTCATGACCATGAGCCAGAACACGCCCCTGATTACCCGGGCCCTCGCCGCGGCCAAGGGCGAGAAGGGCCTCACCACCGACGAGCAGATCAAGGCCTCCCAGGCCTTGCTGCCCGAGGGACGCACGTTCGAGCTCTTCGTCGGCTCCAAGAGCGTGATGGACACTGTCGGCGGCTTCCTCGCCATGATGGGCGGCGCCGCTGAGTTCGAGATCCCCGTCAACCTTCCCCCGATCGCCATGGGCGGCACCACCGATGGCGGCGGCGTCTCGACCCGAATCTACTTCCCCCACGACGTCCTCAAGACGTTCGCCGAAGTTGCCAAGGCCATGCAGCCCGAGGGTGACGGGATGGACGGCGGCGACGGCGAAGCCCCGACCTTCTAACCCTGCTCACGCGACGCGAATCCGCGTGACCATAACGAATCCAAGGGGCGAGCTCAGGCTCGCCCCTTTTTCTTTTCCCGCGGCCTGCTTTAATGCTGGTGATGACCGATCCTGCACCGACACTCTCGAAGGCTCCGCCACGCTGGCGACTCTCGACGCGCGTCGGCCTCGCGCTTGATCGCCCGCGACTCATGGCGATCCTGAACGTGACGCCCGACAGCTTCGCCGATGGTGGGCTGCACAATGACCCGCAGCGAGCCCTCGACGCGGCGCGACGATTAATCGCCGAGGGGGCCGACATTCTCGACATCGGCGGCGAGTCGACACGGCCGGGGGCCACTGCTGTTGCGTGGCGCGAGCAGTGCCAGCGTGTTGTGCCCGTCATCCGCGCGATCCGCGCCGATGCCGATCCGCGTGTGCGCGACGTGCCCATCACGGTCGATACGACGAGCGTGCTGGTGGCGCAGATGGCCGTCGAGTGTGGCGCCGACGCCGTGAACGACGTCTCCGCTGGCACAGCAGAGCCCGAGGTGCTTGATTTCTGCGCCGCTCGCGGGGCGGGGATCGTGCTGATGCACCGGGGCGCGCCGCCCGACAAGGACCGATACTCCGACCGCTACGAACCAGGCACCGCGCCGCATAAGAACGACGCGGCCTCGCTGGTCGGGATCGTCGGCGCGTACCTGCTCGCGCGAGCACGTGCCGCGATTGGCGCTGGCATCGCTCCGGAATCGATCGTGCTCGACCCCGGCCTTGGCTTCGGCAAGACGGTCGAGCAGAACCTCGCGCTGATTGAGGCGACGCCGCGGCTGCTGGAGCTGGGCTTCCCGATCCTGAGCGGGCTCTCTCGCAAGAGCTTCGTGGGGCGGGCCGCGCTCGGGCGCGACAGCGAGCCGTCGGAGCGGCTCGAAGCGACGCTGCACTTCTCGCGAAGGCATGCCGCCCTTGGAGCGAGCATCCTGCGCGTGCATGATGTGGCCGCCCATGTCCTTGCGCTCCGAGACTGGCTTCCGACAAACCCTGGGTGATGGGTATTCCAGAGTTGGCGGCGGCGGGTACCATCAGGCCGAGCATCCGGAGAATCCTCCGACCAACGACGGCATCAGATTGCATGGGGCGAGAATTTCCAAAGCCCCAGAAAGTGGAGCGACCATGGCCAGCGAGAATGTCCTGACGTTCACAGATGCGAACTTCCAAGCCGATGTGCTGGGCTCGACCCAGCCCGTGCTCGTGGACTTCTGGGCCGAGTGTTGCATGCCCTGCCGCGCCCTCGGACCTGTTGTTGATTCCGTCGCGACCGAGATGGCTGGCAAGGCCAAGGTCGGCAAGATGGACGTCGACAGTCAGCGCGGGGTTTCGGGCCAGTTCAACATCAACGCCATTCCGACCATCTTGATCTTCAAGGGCGGCCAGGTCGTCAAGAAGTTCGTCGGCCTCAAGAAGAAGGAAGAGCTCATCGCGGCACTCGTCGAGGCTGGCGCGGTGTAGTTCGAGCCTGTCGGCTTCCTGGGCCGACGATCCTCTTTCGGACCGCTCATGCTCGGTTCAGCGATTGAACACTCGAGACCAACATCGCTCGAACCGTCGGTTCTGAAGCCGACTTGGTCGCAGTCCTACCCGGAGTCCTCGTCGCATGGCCAACGCCGACCTTCCCGACCGGTTCGAGGGGCGTCCGCTGCGCTGCGGCGTCGTGGGCGTCGGGCGGATGGGCCAGCACCACGCGCGCGTGTACGCGACGCTCCCGGGTTGCTCTCTCGTGGGCGTGGTGGATGCTGGCAAGGAACGGCGCGAGCAGATCGCCGAGAAGTGGGCGACGACGCCGATGGAGTCTGTCGAGCAGCTTCTGGAGGCGGGGGTCGATGCCGTCTCGATCGCGGTGCCGACAACGTTCCACAAGGAGGCCGCCGAGCCGCTGCTGAAGGCGGGCGTGGCGTGCCTCATCGAGAAGCCCCTGGCGGGCGACGTCGATGCGGCGCGAGAGATCAAGGATCTTGCGGAGAAGACCGGCTCTTGCCTGATGGTGGGGCACATAGAGCGGTTCAACCCGGTGATGCGGGCGATGCAGCGGGCCGCCGCGGCGGGCCAGCCCATCATCCCGCGATTCATGCAGGTCGTACGCGTCTCGCCCATGACCTTCCGCTCGGTGGACGTGGGCGTCGTCATGGACATGATGATCCACGACATCGACGTGGTGCTGATGATGATGGGCGGGCGCGAGCCCGAGTTCATCCGGGCTGCGGGTGTCAGCGTCATCACGCCCCACGAGGACACGTGCAACGCGTGGCTCGAGTTCGACACACAGAACGGGCGCTGCGTTGCGAATGTCTCGGCAAGTCGTCTCGCGCTCAAGACCGAACGCGTGACGCGCATCACGGGCGAGAACGCCTACATCAAGATCGACTACGGCGCCAAGAAGGGCAACATGATCCGGCGCATCGCCAACGAGATCCAGATGCGCGAGGTGCGCGAGCAGATCGCCGCGGGCGTTGATCTCACGACGCTGAAGTGGGACCAGCTCGTGAACGTCGAGCCGCTGATCGTGGACGACGCCGAGCCAATCGTCGCGGAGATCGAAGAGTTCCTCGACGCGGTGCGCACCGGCCGCCGGCCAGCGATCGATGCCGAGGCAGGCTTCGCCAACGTGCGGACCGCGCAGCGCATCGTCGACGCGATCAAGCGGACGATGTGAGCAGCAGGGCGGTTGTGGGGTGGTGTGCTTGGGTGGTGTGCTGGTCCGCGGCACTCTTCCGCACCGGTGAACAAACGCGGCGAGGCAGGAAAGTTCAAAGGCCTTGGGGCTTGCGACCTCGGGCTCGGAAGGACGGGCTCTGAAGGGCCTCGGTATGCTGCTTCCGTGGCCGATCGATCCGCTACCAATCTCGCCGCGCGTCTCGCTGCCCAGTGGATCGAGTTCGAGCGAGCATGGCTTGGCCTCACAACGCCGCCGTGGTTGGTCCGCACTCGCGAGGCTGCTTGGCGGCCGCAGCCGCTGGCAGATTCCTGCCCGCGCTGCGCCACGCCGGTGGGGGCCTTCGAGGTCGAGGTCGATGCGAAGGGACGCTTCTCCTGTCCCCAGTGCCGGGGCTTGCGCCTGCCGTGGGACGCGTGCGTGCGACTGGGCGACTACGACGGCTTGCTTCGCGACGCCGTGGCCGAAGTGAAGTTTACGGCGTGGCGATCGCTCGGCCGCGCCATCGGGCGCGAGCTGGGGCAGCTGCTCGCAGAGCGGCTCACGCAGGCGGGCGTGCCGCCGGAGTGTGTCGCGCTCGTGCCGATGCCGACGACGCTCTGGCGGCGCATGTTCCGCGGCGTTGATCACACGCTGGTCCTGACGCGCGGCGTCCGCGAGCGGCTTCCGGGCGCGAGCATTGTTCGTCCCATCTCACGCCGCCACAGGCCCTCGCAGCTCGATGTTCCGCAGAGCCAACGCCGCGCCAACGTGGCCAAGTCCATGGCCGCCAGGCCACGCGCTGCCGAACCCGCGGCGAACATCGAGGTCATCATCGTCGTGGACGATGTGATGACAACGGGGGCGACGATGCGGGAGGCGTGCCGCGCGGTCCGTCAGTGGCTCGCCACGCCTTCAGGTGGCCGCGGCGGAGAGGGAGGCAGAATTGGCCGCAAAGCGACCCCAAAGGTCTGGGCGGCGGTCGTCGCAGGCCCAGTGGCTGAAGGGCGGCGAGACGGCAGAGCCCAAAGCAACGCCGTAACGCAAATCGAGGATCACTGACGCTCGCGCATCGCGGGCGTGGGAAGCATGTCTTTGGGTGGAACGCCGCTCCTTGGCGTGATTCCTGTGTCTTAAGCCAAGCATTCAAAGATCTTTATGTTAAAGCCGCGAGGCCATGAGCCACGACCAGAATCGCTCGCCGAAGCTTGAGCGGCGGTGGAGCGTCAAGCACGTTCTGGACCTATTCCAGACGCGGCGAGGCCGTACGATGGTGAAGAGCGGGGCTGCAAGGCCGCGGGAGAGACAGAACCAGGTCCCGAGGTGATGGATCGGGCGTGGGTGGGGCTAGGAGGGGCCATTTGGGGGCTTGAGAACGGATTGGCGACGAGGTTGAAAAGCGGTTCAAGTGCTTGGGGGATCTAGAGTTTTGGTCACGGGTTCAAAAACCTTTGACGAAGAGGGCTTGACTCTGTAGTGGGGTTGGGCCTATTCTCCCACCCGCCGCTTGAAGAAACGACATCCGGCCGAAATGCTGGACGTCGTGGAACTGAACGGCCTGATCTTTGAAAAGTAAACAGGAATGGGATGCCGCACGAGAGTGTGCCCATCTGACACGGACGCACGTCCAGCCTTCGACCAGGGCAAGTCAGGTGGGGAAACTAAATGAAGCGTGGCCTCGCCCCGTACAAGGCGAGGTATACACGTGGGTCGGCCCGGCTCACAGCGCCGGGCGGGTCACTCTGCGTGCACGATCCCGTTGGTGTCACAGCCAGCGGGACGAAAAGACGAGTGAGAACCCAAACCATCGATGCCTATCGATGGCGGGGGCGTGGTCCTAGTGACTGCGTCCCCGAAGACCGCCCCGAGCGGGTCGCCGAAAGGTGTAACCGCTTGGGGTATACATGGTCATCTTCCCTTGAAATCACTTGGCCTACCCGCAAGGGTGGCTGAGCAACGGAAATCAATTGAAGAGTTTGATCATGGCTCAGACTGAACGCTGGCGGCATGGCTAAAACATGCAAGTCGAACGTACCCGCAAGGGTAAGTGGCGAAAGGGTTAGTAATGCGATCGAACGTACCCTGAGGTTGCGGATAGCGGCGGGAAACTGCCGGTAATACGCGATGATCTCTCCGGAGCAAACCTTTAGGGCCTTGGGAGCGGCGATCGTCCTATCAGGTAGTTGGTGAGGTAAAGGCTCACCAAGCCTAAGACGGGTAGCGGGTGTGAGAGCACGGCCCGCAACATCGGAACTGAGACACTGTCCGGACTCCTACGGGAGGCTGCAGTAACGAATCTTCCGCAATGGGCGAAAGCCTGACGGAGCAATGCCGCGTGTAGGATGAAGCATCTCTGGTGTGTAAACTACTGTCAGGGGGCGTAACCAATGATTGCCCCCAGAGGAAGTGGCGACTAACTCTGTGCCAGCAGTCGCGGTAATACAGAGGCCACAAGCGTTAGTCGGAATCACTGGGCTTAAAGGGTGCGTAGGCGGGTCCGCAAGCGTTCTGTGAAATCCCACGGCTCAACCGTGGAACAGCAGGGCGAACTGCGGGTCTTGAGGCAAGTAGGGGTCGCGAGAACTGTAGGTGGACCGGTGAAATGGGTAGATATCTACAGGAATGCCGATGGTGAAGACGCGCGACTGGGCTTGTCCTGACGCTGAGGCACGAAAGCGTGGGGAGCAAACAGGATTAGATACCCTGGTAGTCCACGCCTTAAACGATGTACACTAGACCGGTGCGGTTTTGACGCCGTATCGGTCGTAGGAAAACCGATAAGTGTACCGCCTGGGGAGTACGGTCGCAAGGCTAAAACTCAAATGAATTGACGGGGGCTCACACAAGCGGTGGAGCATGTTGCTTAATTCGAGGCAACGCGAAGAACCTTACCTGGGTTTGAC
>JBBQGR010000040.1:0-11888 GCA_038323185.1 Phycisphaerales bacterium
GGGGCTCGCGGTCGGCGCGGCGGCGACCCCGTTGAAGAAGCACGTGATCGGCCCACTGCTGCGGCGGCTGCCGTCGTTCAGGCGCGCGATCTGAAGCGTGCGCAGGTGCCAGCGCGTATACGCCCGCGGCCGTGGCATGCAGGAGAGGAGAAGCGGCCGTGGTCGCAGATCGCGACGGTGGCGGCGTAGGTAAACACACGCGAACTTGGGTCCGTACTATTGGCTGCGGTACTCCCGCGTGCAAGGAGCTTCTGTATGTCCACCTTCCTTGAACCCGTTCGCCGCACGCGGCCCTTGAAGCACGTCTTGATTGCCCGGCTGATCTCGGGCATCCCGTTGGCGAGGATCAGCATGCTGCGCCTGGTGGGAGTGTCACCGCTGAGGCCGAGACTCGAAGCCGCAAGGGTTCCCATGTCCGGTGTTGGTGCCGTCGTCGTGCCGATCCTTGGCGTGCTGGCCGGGCTGATGCTGCTGAGCGGTGCGTTCGCGAGGATTGGCGAGCTAATCGCGTACGGGTCGATGGGGGTTGCGATCTACGTGCACCTGAACGCCGACTGGTACCACGAGCCGCCGATCATCCTGCCCATCGCTGTACTCGCCGCGTCGCTCTACGTGCTCTGGCGCGGCGGCGGGGCGTGGACCGTGGATGGAAGGACGAGCAAGTAGCGCGGCCTGCACTGTGGTTTCAATAGCGAGTTCGCTCATGCCCCATCCATTTATTGCCCACACCCTCCCCGCCTTACCCCCGACGCAGACTCCGGAGTCTGCCGCACGGGACTTCTATGAACGTGTTCGAACTCGGCGGAGCGTGCGTTTCTTCTCTCAGCGCGCGGTGAGCGAGGAGACCATCCGCTGGTGCGTCGCCGCAGCAGGAACGGCGCCGAGCGGCGCGAACAAGCAACCGTGGCGGTTCGTGTGCGTTCGTGACCCCGGGCTCAAGCACGAGATCCGGGTCGCGGCAGAGAGTGAGGAACGCGAGTTTTATGCGCGCCGGGCAAGCCCGGAATGGCTCGCCGATCTTGCCCCGCTGGAGACGACGGCAGACAAAGCGTTTCTTGAGGCTGCGCCGTGGCTGGTGATCGTGTTCAAGTGCATGAAGGCAGACCCCGGGCAGGGATCAGAGCAGGTGTACTACGCGAACGAGTCGGTTGGTATTGCCGTGGGGCTGTTCCTGGCGGCGATACACCACGCCGGCCTGGCCGCCCTGACCCACACGCCCAGCCCGATGAGGTTCCTGAGCACGGTGCTCGGCCGTCCGGACTCCGAGCGTGCCTTTGTGCTGATCCCGGTGGGGTACCCGGCTGATCTGTGCGTCGTTCCAGACATCCATCGCAAGACCGTCGAGGAGATCATGGTCGTTCGGTGATTGAAGCGGATGGCGGGCTGATTCCGGGGACAACATGCAGTCCGATGCGAGCGGCAGTTCGGCGGCATCAACGCGAATGGCAGCGAGAAGGGGCCGTGGCCGGAGATCGCGAAGGCGCCGGTCGCCGCGTTGCACAGCGCTCGATGGTCAAACGGTCAAGCTGCCAGTAGATCGGCCGCATCTCTCCGATCCAACGGGCGTGCGGAGTGTGCCAACGGGTGAGGCGGCGGGACCCCGAAGCGTGCGGACGCGGAAGTTATGAAGAGCTTCGACTCGGAGCCCAGACCGAACCGAACCTCGCGATCTGGCCGCGGGTGTGGTGGACTGCGCCGATGAGGCCGCGGCGATCTCGTGAGTTGTTGCTTGCGAATCAGGGTGACAGGATTCGAACCTGCGGCCTCGTGGACCCAAACCACGCGCTCTACCAAGCTGAGCTACACCCTGGACGCGGTCAGTGTAGGGCGTGGACTACGCGAGGCTGGGGGCCGGGGTAGAAGACGGCGTGGAAGTGGAAGTGGAAGTGGAGGCGGAGGTGGAGGATGGTCGGGCGGCCGCGTCGGGCTCCTCGGCCGGACGAGTCTTCGAGGCGGAGATAATCGTGTAGATCGCTGGCACTACAAAGAGCGTGAAGACGGTGCTGATGGTCATGCCCGTGACGAGCACGATGCCGATGCTGTTGCGGCTCTCGGCGCCGGGCCCGGTGACGAGCACGAGGGGGAAGTGGCCGAAGACGGTGGCGACCGAGGTCATGAGGATGGGGCGGAGGCGCGTGAGGGAGGCCTCGCGCACCGCGGCGAACTTGCTGAGGCCAGTTTCCTGCAGGTGGTTCGCGAACTCGACGATCAGGATGCCGTTCTTTGCAACCAGCCCGACGAGCGTGATGAGTCCGACCTGCGAGTAGATGTTGATGGTGGTGAGGTCGGCGAAGGTGAACATGAGTGCACCGCTGATGGCGAGGGGGACCGAGCCGAGCAGCACGATGAGCGGATCGCGGAAGCTGCTGAACTGCGCAGCGAGGACGAGGTAGATGAGCAGGAGTGCAAAGCCGAGCGTCACGGTGAGCGAGGACCCCTCGGTCCGGAGCTGGCGGCTCTCGCCGGCGTAGTCAACGCCGTAGCCGCGTGGGAGGATCGTTTTCGCGGCCTCTTCGAGTGTGGCAAGTGCCTCGCCCTTCGTGAAGCCGGGCGCGACCACGCCGTAGATCTTCGCGCTGTTGCGCTGCTGGAAGCGGTTGAGCGCACGAGGCGCGGCGATGGTCTCGAGCGTGACGAACGAGGCGATGGGGACCAGGCCGCCGTCCGCCGCGCGAACCTTGAGCTGCAGCAGGCTGTCGGCGGTGACCCGGCCCGAGTCCTCGACCTGCGGAATGACCTTATAGCTGCGCCCGTCGTAGTTGAAGCGGTTGACGTAGCCGCCGGAGAGAAGGACCGAGAGGTCCTGCCCGATGCTGGCCATGTCGAGCCCGAGGTCCGCGACCTTCTCGCGGTCGATGATGATGCGCGTCTGCGGCAGATCGAGCTTGAGATCAGAATCCGCGTAGAGGAACTTGCCACTCTGGAACGCGGCACCCACGAGCTGCCCCGCGTAGCCGACCATCTCCTCGGCCTCGTCTGAGCTGGTGATGATCATCTCGACATCGAACTGGCCAGCGCCCGGAAGCGGCGCGGGCATGACGGGGATGGCGCGGACGCCGGGGATGGCGCCGACGATTCCGAAAGCCTCAGGAAGAAGCTCGTGCATGCGGCGGTCTCGCTCGGCCCAGCGTGTGGCCTGCATGCCGCCAAACCCGCCGCCGACCTGGGCGATGTTCCAGACATAGCTCGTCTCGGGGAAGTGCTTCATGGACTCGGCCACGGCGCGAGCGCCCTTGCGCGCGGCGTCGAGCGAGCCGTCGGGCGAGGTCTGGAGGATCACGAAGAGCCCGCCCTCATCCTCCGTTGGCGCGAGTTCCTTGCTGGAGAGTGCGTAGAGCGGAACGGCCGCGGCGGTGATGACGAGCGCGGCCCCGGCCATGACCCAGCGGATGCTGAGCGTGACATCGAGCGCGCGGCCATAGGCCCGCCGGATGAAGTCAAAGATTCGGTTGACGAGCCGGGTGAGGAAGCCCTCTTTGCCGCTGGCGGGGACGAGCCACGAACTCATGACGGGTGAGAGCGTGATGGCGACGATGCCGGAAAAGACGACCGCCGCAGCGAGGGTGAAGGCAAACTCCTTGAAGAGCACGCCGGTGAGGCCACCCTGGAAGCCGATGGGTGCGTAGACGGCCGCGAGGGTGATTGTCATCGCGATGATGGGCGAGACGAGCTCTCGCGCGCCGGTGATCGCGGCGTTGAAGCGCGTCATCCCCTCGCGCACGTGACGCTCGACGTTCTCGACCATCACGATCGCATCGTCAACGACAAGTCCCACCGCGAGCACGATCGCAAGGATCGTGAGGAGGTTGAGTGAGAAGCCCATGAGGAGCATGGCGATGCACGCGCCCACGAGGGAGATCGGGATCGCGATGAGCGGGACCAGCGCGGTGCGCAGCGAACCCATGAAGAGGAAGACGACGATCGCGACGATGAGCACGGTCTCGGCAAGGGTCTTGGTGATCTCCTCGATAGCGTTGGCCATGTAGAACGTGCCGTCGTACGCCAAGCTCATCTCGACCCTCGCGGGGAGCGTCGGCCGCAGGCGCTCCATTGTCTCGCGCAGGCTGGCAGCGACCTCGAGCTCATTGGCGCGAGGCAGGGGCCACACGGAGAGATACACTGCGGGCTTGCCATTCATTCCCGCCTCGGCGTCGGGCTCCTCGTGGCCGAGCTCGACGCGGGCGATGTCGCGCAGGCGGACCATGGTGCCCTCGCGCTCGAGGACGATGAGCTGCGCGAACTCCTCGGCGGAGCGCAGGTCGGTGTTGGTGAGAAGATCGATCTGCACATCGTCGGCGCGCGTGCGTCCGACGGCCGCAAGGAAGTTGTTGCGGGTCAGGGCCTGCTGCACGTCGAAGGGCGTGACATCAAGCGATTCCATGCGCGCGGGATCGAGCCAGATGCGCATCGCAAGCTGGTGGGCGCCCTCGACGCCGACGCGCTGGACGCCGGGGATCGTCGCAAGCTCGGGCTGGATCTCGCGGGCGAGATAGTCCGTGAGCTGCGAGAGATCCATGTTCTGCGCCGTGAAGCTGAGGTAGAACGTCGCGAACGGACGGTCGGTGCGCTGGATGTCGATGACGGGCGATTCGGACTCCTGAGGCAGCTCGCTCCGGACCTGGTTGAGTCGCGCCGAGATCTCCGCGAGCGCGTCGTTGGAGCTGTGGTTGAGGCGCAGGCGCACGGTGATGCGGCTGACGCCAGCGGTGCTGGTGGATTCGATGTAGTCGATGCCATCGATGGCCGAGACGGCGCGCTCGATGGGCGTGGTGATGAAGCCGCGGACTGTCTCGGCGGAGGCGCCGATGTACGCAGTGGTGATGATGACCGAGCTGGACTCGATGCGCGGGAACTGCCCCACTGGCAGGCTCGAGATCGCGCGCCAGCCAACGGCGAGGATGATGAGATTGATGACGATCGCGAGGACCGGCTTCTTGATAAAGAGGTCGGTGATGAACCCGCGAGAGCGCGGCTCGAGCGAGGGCGTGGTTGACATGGGCGTGGACCTTTACGGCAGGCGAAGGGCTGGGCGCGGAGCGTGCTGGCGAGACGTTGGTTTGGCTGGCGGCAGGCGCGGCGAGAATTAGCCAGGGTTTGTGGCGCTCGTCTGCGTTGGGTTGGTAGCGGTTGGGGCGTTGGGCGCGGCCGCGGGAACCGCCGAAGGAGCGGCCGAAGGCAAGGGCGGAGGAACCACCGCCACGAGCGCACCCTCGCGGAGCTTGAAGGAGCCGGTGGAAGCGATCTGTTCGCCCTGCTTGAGGCCCTCCAGAACGATGACGCTTGTGCCGACAGCGGGGCCCAGTTTGATGAAGCGCTGCGTGGCGCGCGTCTCCGTCACGGACTTGTCGGCGGCACTTGGCGTGGGGGCGATCACGAAGACGTGGTCACCATACGAAGCGCGCCGGACGGCGGTGTTGGGGATGGCAACAAAGTCCTGAGCCGGGCCGACGGGCACCCGGACGTCGACGAACATTCCAGGGCGGAGCCGCTTGTCGCGGTTGTCGACGATCGAGCGGATGCGGACGTTGCGCGTGGTGGCGTTGGCTGCGGCGTCGATAGCGACAACCTCGATGCGGCGCGGCTCGGGTCCGAAGACGCTGGAGGTGGCCATGAACGCATCACCGACCTTGATTCGGGCGATGTGCTGCTGGGGGAGAGCGAAGTCGACGTAGATGTCATCGGTGGCTTCCTGGAGCATGACGATCGGCGCACCCTCGGCGAGGAACTGGCCGGTATGTACGTTCCGCAGGCCCGCGACGGCGCGGAACGGTGCGCGAAGGGTCTTGCGGTTGATAAGGGCCTTGATCTGATCAACGCGAGCGTGGGCGAGGATGACCTCCGCATTGGCGCGCTGGAGTGAAGCGGTCGCGGCATCGACGGCGGCGCGGGAATCGTCAAGATCGGCCCTTGACGTGGCGCCGGAGGCGATGGCCTTTTCCAAGCGTTCGAGCGTCGCGCTGCTCCATTGGAGTGAAGACTCGGAGGCCATCACGCTGGATTCGGCGACTGGCACGCTGGACCGTGCGGCCACAAGGTCGGCGCGCTCGGTGCTGTCGTCGAGCGTGACGAGTATCTGGCCAGCCTCAACGATGGTTCCCGATTCGAATCCCACGGTGCTGATGGTGCCGGGGACCTCGGCACCGAGCGTCACCGACCGCATGGCGAGGGCGGTGCCGACAAGGTCGGCGGTGGGCTGGAAGGAGATGGTGCCAACGGAGACGGCATCGACCGCCTCGGGAGCTTCGAAGTTCGGTATGTTGGCGGCCGCGGCGAAGCTGGCCATCTTCCAGCGGTAGAGGCCCAAGCCCACGCCGCCGAGAGTAAGGACGATGAGCGTGGTCGCGATGACGGCGCTGCGTTTCACGGATGATTCCTTTGAGAGCGTCCTGGGACGTGTTTGGACGAGTGGTGACAAGTCGTGAAGGGACCCGTGGGTACGAGGGAGGGTGCGTGAGTGCGGGCGGGAGATCAGCGGGCCTTGGAGGCAGTGGCCCGACGCGTGCTGGCCGCGGCCTTCTTGCGTGTGGTCCGCGTTGGCTTGGGTCGTGAAAGAGGCTTCTTCGAGGCGACCAGCTTCTCAAGCGAAGAGGCGCGCGTGCCCGGCTTGCCAAGCCCGGCCTCGAGCGTGCGGGTGAATGATGCTCGGATGTCGGCGAGTCGCTGCTCGGAGACTTCGTGCAGCCCGAAGATCCAGCCAAGCCACAGGCCGTCCATGGCGAGAGCGATGCTATCGCCGGTGCCCGGAGCGAGGCCGTCGGACTCGAGAAGGCCTCGGAGATACAGGTGCATCTGCCGGACCGGGTGGACGAGCTCGTTGCTGCTGATCATGGCGGCGACGAGGACCATGCCCGAGCGACGCATGTGTTCAGTCCAGGAGTCGGGGGTGTTGATGCAGCCGTTGAGGAGCCCCCGCGCCACGCGCCCGGGACCGTCGGGAGCGGAGGCGATGGCCTGGTCAACGTCGGTCCGCCAGCGGGAGACAGTTCGCGCGACCAGTGATTCGAGCAGCTTGTGCTTGCTGGGAAAGTGGTGGAGCAGTCCGCCCTTTGAGAGTCTGGCCTCGGCCGCGACGGCGTCGAGCGTGAAGCTGCCAATTCCATCGCGGACGATGACCGCCTCGGCGGCGTCGAGGAGCGCGTTGTTGAACTGGGAACCGGGGGCGGGCGTCGGCATCCGCAACTATACCGACCAGCCGGTCGGTTTCAAGACCGACCCGTCGGTTGGTTGGAGAAAGTTTGGATTGTCTGTGGTGGCCCTCGTGCCCCGTGCCCGTGTGCAGAATCGTGGCGACGAAGATGGCGGCGCGCAAGGCTCGGAGCCGGGGGCGATTGCGCGTGTTGGCCGCGCGCAATCGGAAACTTGCCTGCGACTCGCGGCACCACTTATCGGTACACTCGGCATCATGAAGATTGCAACGTACATGGGCGTGGGTTTGATTCGGGCCGCGGTCGCGAGCATCGCGATCACGGTGGCGCTCACGATGGCATCGGTGCCGACCGCCGCCGCCATGGCAGAACCGAGCATTCCCGACGAGTGGTTCTTTGACGGGGCCAAGCGTCCCGCGGTGCTCAAGGGCCTCGAGGGCAAAGCCGCGCCCGCGCTCGCGCTCGATCCCTGGATCGGGAGCGAGATGTCGCTCAAGGACCAGCGCGGCAAGGTGGTGATCGTGGACTTCTGGGCCACATGGTGCGGGCCGTGCATGGCGGCGATCCCCAAGAACGTGGAGATGGTGAAGAAGTACGGTGAAAAGGGGCTGGTCTTCGTGGGCGTGCACGATGCCAACAGCGGTTGGGATGAGGCTGCGGGAGTCGTGAAGCAGCAGAAGATCAACTATCCCGTCGCGAAGGACAAGGGCGGCGCATCCGCGAAGGCGTACCAGGTTCAGTTCTGGCCAACGTACGTCGCGATCGATCGCAAGGGCGTGGTTCGAGCGGCGGGCCTGTTGCCGAACCGTGTCGAGGACGTGGTGAAGCTCCTCCTCGCCGAGGATGGGCCGAGCGCGGCAGAGGTGGAACGTGGGTTTGGGCCGGAGATCTACCTCGGCGGGGCGAACCGCCCCGCGACGCTGAAGGCCGTGGAGGGGAAGGCGGCACCGACGCTCGCGGGTGAGACGTGGCTCGGGAAGCCAGCCGCGAGCGAGGCGCTCAAAGGGTCGGTCCTGGTGCTGCACTTTGCAAACCCGGCCAGCGCGGCGTCGAAGAAGTCGATCGCTGGATTCGCTGAGCTCGAGAAGGAGTTCGCGAATCGCGGCGTGGTCTTTGTCGGTGTCTGCGACGCCGCCGGACCATGGGACGAGGTGGAAGCGATGGTGAAGCGGGCAAAGGTCCAGATGCCGTTCATGCAGGATGTGCCGGTGAAGGTGGCGACGAAGGGTGACGGAACTGCCAAGCCCGAAGCCGCGGCGGCGCGGGTGACGGGTGTCAACGCCGCAGCGTTTGGCGTGAAATTCTTCCCAGCGACGGTGGTGGTAGATCGCAAGGGCGTGATCCGTGCGGCGGGCGTCAAGCCGGACAAGGTGAAGGAAGTGGTTGAGGCGTTGCTGGCTGAGTGAGGGGATTGCGGCGGCGGCACACACAAAGCGGTGTGCCACCCAGGAGCATGACATGGCGAGCGTGGCGGTAGCGAGCGGTGGTGGGGGTGGGGGTGGTGGAGGGGGCGGGGGGGCTGCGTTGAATGGAGCCGCTTCCGGGCTTGGGCGCTGCGCGTTTGCCGATCAGGTGCGCGTGCAAGTCGCGCGAACGGTCGTGGGGCAGGAGGTGGTGGTCGAGCGCGTGCTGATTGCGCTGCTCACCGGCGGACACCTGCTGCTTGAAGGCGTGCCGGGCATCGCCAAGACGCTGCTCGTGCAGGCCGTGGCGAAGGCCATCGACCTGAAGTTCGCGCGCGTTCAGTTCACGATCGATCTACTGCCCAGCGACATCGTGGGGTCTGAGATTCTGGACCAGCGCTCGAGCGAGTTCCGGATCCACAAGGGCCCCATCTTCACGAACCTGCTCCTCGCCGACGAGATCAACCGCGCCTCGCCGAAGGTGCAGTCGGCGCTGCTTGAGGCGATGCAGGAGCGGCGCGTGTCGATCGGCGACACGACGCACGACCTGCCCGCTCCCTTCCTGGTGATCGCGACTCAGAATCCTGTGGAACAGGCGGGAACGTTCGAGCTGCCCGAAGCCCAGCTTGATCGGTTCATGCTCCGCCATCGGCTGACGTATCCGTCACCGACCGACGAGGCCGAGGTGGTCCGGCGCAGCCTTCAGCTCAAGCTCAAGCGGCAGGGCGACGGCGCGGTGCCGATGTCGGCCTTCGACGCCATCGATGGCGCCCAGCGCATGCAGGTCAAGGACCTTACCGCGGCGATGTCGAGCGTGCAGGGGGTGCACGTCAGCGATGTCTTCGTCCGCGACTGTGTCGAGCTCGTCAACCTGACGCGCAACCACAAGGACATCGAGCTTGGGTGCAGCCCGCGCGCGGCGCTGGCGATGGTGCACGCCTCACGCGCACGAGCCTTCATCCAGGGGCGCGAGTACGTGATCCCCGAGGACCTCTTCGCGCTCGCGGAGGACGTGGTGCTCCACCGAATGCGGCTGAAGTACGAGGCGCTGGCGGAAGGCCGGCGAGCCTCCGAGGTGCTTGCGCAGATCCTCGCGACGATGGCGTGAGTGAACCAACGAGTGCATGACGAGTGCATGAACATTGCACGACGAGTGGCGAACAGGGGCAAAGAACTCGATGATCGACATCGAATCGAAACAAGACCTGGCACTCCCGCCGCCCGAAGGGCTGGCGCGGGGCGACTTTGATCTTGTGGTGCGGCGGCTCGCAGACGACATGGTCTTCGGCACCGACGCCTCGCTCTTTGTCGGCGGCGGTCTGGAGTACGCGAGCTCGCGCCCATACCAGATCGGCGACTCCGTGCGGCTGCTCAACTGGCGTCTCACGGCGCGGACGGGACGGCCGTACGTGCGGCAGTACGAAGCGCTCAAGCGGATCGCGGTCTATATCGTCGTCGACACATCGGCCTCGATGTCTGTGGGCTCGATGCCGCAAAGCAAGCACGACATCGCGGTCTGGATGGCCTCGGCGCTCGGGCTGATTGCGCAGCGGCGAATGAGCCCGGTTGCCATCGTCGGCGCAGGCGAGCGCACGGTGCCCATCATGCCGAGCCTGGTTCGCAACGATCTCTGGCGGGCGATCGAGCCGCTCCGCCTCGGTGATGTTTCGGAGCAGACGCATCTCGGCGAGCGGCTGGAGCTCCTCACGATGCGCGCGGGGAGGCGAAGTGTCTTCATCGTGATCAGCGATCTGCACGATCCCAGCGCCATGAGCGCCCTGCGCCACGCGGCACAGAAGCACGACTGCATGGTCATCCACACGCAGGACCCGGCCGAGATCACCGCTCTGCGGGCAGGGTTCTACCGCGGGCAGGAAGCCGAGACTGGACGGGGCTTCCTCGGCTGGGGACGGCGCGCCGCCGTTCACGCAGAGCGCGTGGCAGAGACGCGCACGGACCTTCTCCGCTGCGGCGTCGATTATCTCGCGGTGCGGACGGACGAGTCGTTCATCGGACCGCTTCGTCACTTCCTGGCGTCGCGCGGCGCGGCGATGCGAGGTCGCGGATGACTCGAAGTACCGGACTAAAGCTCAGATCTTATCGAGCCGCGAGAGTGTCGCTAACGCTGCTCATGCTGGTCTCGACGATGCACGCGACGGCGCAGGTAGTACCAAGCGCAGCCGAGCAATCTGGCCCGAGCGCCGCCGGGTCCGCGCGCGGCGTCGCGGGCGTCGTGGAGGTCACCTACTCCGGCGGTGTGCTGCGGGCCAAGCCCGTGCAAGATGCGATGGCCCCGATGCTCGTCCGCGTGACGCAGTTTGACCCGGAGCGCTTTCGGGTCGAGTATCTCGGGCTGGTCAGCGGCGAGTACAACCTTGCAGAGCTGATCGAGCGCGATGATGGGCGTCCCGCCGGGGGGCTTGGCGTCATCCCCGTCCGCATCCAGACGCAGCTGCCGCCGAACCACGGGACCGATGTCTTTGGCCTGGAGGTGCCGAGCCTGGGCTTCTCGGCCCACTATCGCACGCTGCTCGTGCTCGGCGCGGCGGCGTGGCTGCTCATCCCGGCGGCCGCGATCACGCGCCGGCTGCTCAACCGGCCTCGCGCGGATGTCACGAAGGCGATCGTGCCGGACCCAACGGCGCGCGAGCTGCTCATCGGCCTCGTTGAGGCCGCACGCACGCGAGACCTCACTCTCGCAGAGCGGGGGCGGCTGGAACTGCTGCTGCTGCGGGCACTCCGGGAGGATTCGGGCACCGCGGCGGAGGACGAGAACGCCAGTTCGCCTCCGGCGCTCGCGCGAGCCATCGCCGAACTCAGGTCCGATGCACGAACGGAGCCTCTGGTGAGGGGCGTCGAGGCGTGGCTGCACGCCGCGAAGTCTGGCACTGGGAGTGATCGCGGCGTCGCTGCGATAGCCGCACTCGACGACTACGGACGCGGTCCCATCGCCAACGCGGGAGCCCGGCCATGACCTTCACTCATCCTTGGGTGCTGCTCTTGCTCGTCGTGCCGGTGGCGCTGGCCTGGACGGTCGTCTCTCGTGGCGCGGGCCTTGTGATGCCGCTTGATCACCAAAGTGAAGCAAACGCGGGCGGACGGAGGCAGCGCGCGCTTGGTTGGCTGCTGGGCGCCTTCGACGCGGTTCCGCTGCTCGTGTTGGCGGGCGCGATCCTGATCATCGCCGGCCCGCAGATCATGAAGCAGCCCAAGCGCGAGCGGCTCCTGACCAACATCCAGATCTGCATGGACGTCTCGGGCAGCATGAGCGGGCGAAACTACCAGATCGCAAGCCAAGCAATCGAGGACTTCACGCGGGCGCGCGAGGGCGACGCATTCG
>JBBQGR010000041.1:0-11491 GCA_038323185.1 Phycisphaerales bacterium
CGGCCCGCAAGCCAACTCGCTCGATGGAGTCCGGGCCGATCATCTCCTGCCACGCACCCACCGCGCGCCCTACGGGCACGGGGCGGAAGATCACGCCGCGGGCGCGAGCGAAGAGCGCCTCGTACAAGCGGCCGGTGGTCCCCTCGCCACGCAGGTGCAAGACAATGTCGTCGGTCTTGATCTTCGGGAACGCAACGCCCGCTGTGGTGCGCAGCCGAAGCCTGAGCGCGGCGCGCGCCTGCGCCGAGCCGCCGCGCCGAGCCGTGCCATCGTCGCCCGAACCCCACGTGCGGTGGAGCTCGAGCGCGCCGACATCACGCGTGAAGTAGCGGGCCTCGCTGATCTGGAGGGGTAGCAGCGTGACGGGCTGGCTGGTGCGATACTCGCAGCTCGTGAGGTCCTTGGCAATCATGCTGCGCAGCACCGTGTCGCGCGGGATCGTGAAGCCGTCGGCGAGTCCGGTCTCGGCCTGATCGTGATTGAACTGCACGACGCACATGCTGGGTGTTGGCGCGAGGTAGTGCGGGTAGACCGTTTCGAGAAGGTTCTGAGTGAACCGCGGGAATTCCGAGTCGAGCTTGAGCTGCACGCGCGAGGTCAGGAAGGCGAAGCCCTCGAGCAATCGCTCGACGTACGGATCAGAGCACTTCTCAACGCTGGGGTCAGAGAGCGCAAGGCGGTCGGCGATCTTGGGGAACTCACGACCAAACTCCGCCGCGACGGTGCGGAGGTACTTGAGCTCGCGGTTGTAATAGGGAAGGAGTCGTCGGTCCATGGCGTCGAGTCTCGGGCGAGGGAGGGGGGAAGGCGAAAGCGAAGAGCGAAAAACTGGAACGCGAGAATGAAGAGTTGAGAACGAAAAGCTGAGAGAGCGGGTTGGCCGGTTACCTGGCCATTCGTTCCTTGACGTCGACCTCGCCGGTCTCGAGGTCCATGGTGGTTCTGAGGAAGACGGCCTCGGGCATCGGGAGTGGGCAGAGCTCGCCGCTGATCTCGATGGCGAGCGTCTGGCGTCCTGTGCCGTCGGTCACGTCGACGGCGCGGATCGTCAGTCCCGCGGCCATGATTCGCGGCTCAAAGGCCAGGATCGCGTCGTGGATCATGCGCTCGAGCCGGTCGGCGGTCACGCCCGAGGCCGAGAGGCCAGCAAGGTCCGGCTTGCCATAGTTGAGCACGCTCTTGGCCACGAGCGGATAGTCGTAGATCTCATCACCCTCCGGGCGGCAGGGCGCGTTGAGGAGAAAGGCCAGATCACGCAGCACGGCGGCGCGGAGCTGGCGCATTGACATCACGCGCTTGTCGCGACTCTCGGTGCGATTGCCGGGCTCGTCGTCGGTCAGACGGTCTAGGAGCGCCGGCTGCAGCCTGTCTTGGGTTGTCAGCTCGGCCATCGAAGCACGCTCCGTCCAGCACCTGAAGAGACCAACCGCGAGCACATCGCTCGCGTCACATGCACAACCGCGCGATGCAACTCAGACCTGCGCCGACTCCTCGGACTCTGCCTGTTCGTCGCCGCTGGGGACATTCTCCTGGCTGCCAAGCCGCACGGCCCGGACATCCATGATCGGGAACTCGCCAGCATCGGTGGCGAAGAGGCGCTGGCCGTTGGGAAGGTCGATGGCGTCTTCGCCGCTGCCGTGCGTCTGGAACTCGGTCTTGCGCGCGAGCTTGATGAGGCCGTCGGGCGAGGCCTGGCTGCCGGGATAGCGCGTCGGGATGAGCGCGACCTGCTCGGCGCCAGCGGTCCAGACGATCTGGCACGGCATCCACACCGAGTCGCGCAGGTCTTCGGGCGGCTCGATGCGCAGCAGGCTGACGCGCTCGAAGGGAATCCAGTAGTACTTGCCTGCGACGATGGCCTCGAACATGGGTCCCAGACGCGGGTCGGCATCGCCGAACCACTCGAAGGTGTGGGTTGTGACGACCTTGCCAGCCTTCTCGGCCTGGCGGTCGTTCTTGTGCGCGGGGCCGACATCGATCTCGCCCGCGACGGTGGGCGCGAGCTCGAAGGCCTGATCGCGGAGCTGGGCCGCGGCGGCGTGCTGCCCGCGTGCCGCGAGGACCGCAGCCTGAACGACCATTCCCATCCAAGGCTGCGGCTCGCCCAGGATCAGCGGCGTGCGAGAACCCTTGTAGACATCCTCGCGGATGCGCTCGCACAGGATTGCCTGGCGATACATCTGGGCCATGAGCGAGGCCATGGAGTCGAGGCTCGCGCAGACGTCGAGCTGGTTGAGCGCGCGATCCCACTGGCCGAGGATGCACAGAACCTGGAAGAGCACCACGCGCTGCTTGGAGTCGGCGGGGTTCTTGCGAACCGCGTCCTCGACGGCCTTGAGGCACTCTTCAACGCGCCCCTCACGGAGCAGATCCTGCGGCGAAGGCGGGGGCATCGAAGGCTCCTGTAGGGCACGGGGCCGAGTCGGGGGTGTCGGAAGAACAACGAAGGCCCTCTCGGGAATGTCTTCCCGAGAGGGCTCTGATTGTGATTTGATCAAGAAGAAGCGAGGCGAGGTGTACGGCGCGCGATGGGCCCGCCGCGGCGTCCTCTGCCGTGCTTACTTCTTGACGTTTTCCTTCTGGTTGAACGTGACGAACAGGCTGCGGTCCGCGCCGCCAGCGGCGTTCTGCTCGGCGTAGAAGATCTTCATCTCTTCGCAGGTCATGGAGACCGTCTCGGTGGGGATCTCATCGGGGCCGCCCGCGCCCTGCGAGCTAACCGAGGTGATGAGGACGTTGGTCATGTCGATCTTGAGGAAGTCCAGCTGCGCATCGCCGCCAGCCTTGCGGGCGATGAAGTTGACGGCCTTGGAGACCTTGCCGGTCGCACAGCGGATGAAGATCTCGGGGGAACCGATGTGGACCTTCTGGGTGAAGGTGAAGTCGTTGAGGTTGGCCTTGCCAGCGGTGAGACCGCCGCTGGTGGACGCGGCGCCGGTCTGGGTCACGCCGTAGGTGAAGGAGAGGACGTCGATCCAGCCGCCCTTCTGCTTGCCGTTGTAGGTTTTGTCCGAGGCCTCACCCTGGACGCCCTCGATCTTCAGGAATGCATCAAAAGCCATCGCCAAGCTCCTTCATTGTTTGGTGTGCCCAAATCACCTGGCCCTTCGCGTCTCGCCGGTGGCGATGCGGGGGGATCAAGAGACCTGAGCCGACCTTGGAGCGATGGGAGTAACCCATCGTTCCAGGAGCGATGGGCCATGCCCATCGCCCCGAACCACCCGGTTTCCCGGGTCCCGGCCCGAGCCCCGGCGACATGCCGGGACGAAGGCCTCCTTCCGCACGAGCCGCGGTGCCGACACGGCACCCGACCCGGAGTGGACGCGTGAGGCCGAGTGTCCGCGGCGGCGCGGAACACGCGGCGAAGAACAGGACCGATCAACCACCCTTGGCGCTGGGCAGCTTGCTGACCAGACGCAGAGAGACGGTGAGGCCCTCGAGCTGATAGTGGGGCTTCAGGAAGAACTTGCTGGAGTAGTAGCCGGGGTTGCCGGGGATCTCTTCGACAACGACTTCGGCGCCGGAGAGGGGATGCGTTGCCTTGTATGCCTCAAGGGAGTTGACCGGATCGAAGTCGACGTAGGTGCGGATCCACTTGTTGAGCCAGGCGGACATCTGGGGCGCGTCGGAGAAGCTGCCGATTCTGTCGCGGACCATGCACTTGAGGAAGTGGGCGAAGCGGCAGGTCGCGAAGAGGTAGGGGAGGCGTGCGCCCAAGTTGGCGTTGGCGGTTGCATCCGGATCGTCGTACTCGGCGGGCTTGTGCAGGCTCTGGGCGCCGACGAAGACTGCGTAGTCGGTGTTCTTCCAGTGCGAGAGGGGCATCATGCCGTTGCGGGCGAGTTCGGCCTCGCGACGGTCGGTGATGCCGATCTCGGTGGGGCACTTGACGGCAACGCCGCCGTCATCGCTCTTGAAGGAGAAGACCGGGAGGCCCTCGACCATGCCGCCGGACTCAACGCCGCGGATGCGGGCGCACCAACCGTAATTCTTGAAGGAGCGGGTGATGTTGACGCCCATGGTGTAGGCGGCGTTCATCCAGGTGAACTTGTCGTGCGAGGCTCCCTCGGTGTCTTCCTCGAAGTTGAAGTCATCGACGGGGCTGGTCTTGGGGCCGTAGGCGTTGCGGGCCAGAACGCGGGGCATGGCGAGGCCGAGGTACTTGGCATCGTCGCTCTCGCGCAGGCTCTTCCAGGGTGCGTACTCGGGAGACTGGAAGATCTTGGAGAGATCGCGCGGGTTGCTGAGTTCCTGCCAGCTGTCCATGCCCATGAGCTGGGGCGCGGCGGCGGAGATGAAGGGGGCGTGTGCCGCGGCGGAGATCTGGGCCATGCCTGCCATGATCTCAACGTCGGGGGGCGTGTGATCGAAGTAGTAGTCGCCGATGATCGAGCCGAAGGGCTGGCCACCGGGCATGCCGAACTCTTCCGCGTAGAGCTTCTTGAAGAGGGGGCTCTGGTCCCAGGCGGTGCCCTTGAACTTGGCGATGGTCTTGGCCAGGTCCTTCTTTGAGATGTTGAGGACGCGGATCTTGAGGGACTCGTCGGTCTCGGTGTTGTTGACCAGGTAGGCCAGGCCGCGCCAGGAGCCTTCGAGCCTCTGGAAGTCGGCGTGGTGCAGGATCTTGGTGACCTGCTCGGTGAGCTTGCGGTCGATGGCGGCGATCATGGCCTCGATGCTTTTGACAGCATCATCAGAGATGGTCGAGACGCCGACGAGAGCCTGCTCGGCCAGTGTCTTGACGGCGGCCTCGATGGCCTCCTTGGCGCTGCTGGTCTTGGGCTTGAACTCTTTCTGGAGGAGCGATTCGAGATCGCTGCCCTCGAACTGGATCGTGTTGAGTGCCGGTCCTGCCTGTGCTTCGGACATTACTTCGCTCCCTCACGATCGGGTGTGTGTCCCGATCGAATGAGACCATGAGATTGGGAACGCGCTCCGGGAAGGGAACGCTCTTTCTACGCGACGCGGAAGGGGGCGTTTCGCCCGGGGCCTTCTGCGAACCTTCGGAGACTTGCACTCTGAACCATTGGTCGGTTCAGAACTGCAAGCGCTGTGATCAGGCGGGCTTGGGGGCTGATGCGAGGCTCTTGAGAAGCTCGGGATCGCTCATGACCTTGGAGACCAGGGCTTCGGCGCCACCCTTGCCGTCCATGTAGGTCAGGAGGTTGGAGAGCTGGGTGCGGGCCTCGAGGAGCTTCCTGAGCGGCTCGACCTTGCGGGCGATCGCGGCGGGGGAGAAGTCGTCCATGCTCTCGAAGGTGATGTCGACGCTGATGTTGCCTTCGCCGGTGAGGGTGTTGGGCACCTGGAAGGCCACACGCGGCTTCATGGACTTCATGCGCTCGTCGAAGTTGTCGACGTCGATCTCCATGAACTTGCGATCAGCAACCGGGGCCAGCGCGTCGGCGGGCTTACCCGAGAGATCGGACATGACGCCCATGACGAAAGGAAGGCTGACCTTCTTCTCGGCACCGTAGAGCTCGAGGTCATACTCGATTTGAACGCGAGGGGCGCGGTTTCGAGCGATGAACTTCTGGCTGCTGGCCTTTGCCATGGGGCACTACTCCTTGAGAAACGGAATCTCACATCAAACCACGAGTTGCGAATGCGTCTACGAGTTTCGGTTCTTCAATCAGACCTTGGTGTTTGCCGGTCCACTGGCCCACATGATGTCTCTATCGGTGGACTTTCTTGGCGAACATTTGCTACGTCGAGCGTGGACACGAGAGACGGAACACTTGAGGCTCGGCACTCAAAGCTGCGCACTAGAGACAAGAGCGAGAAAACTGGGGACTCATACCGACTAATGCAGAATTTTTCCTTATGAACCGTCGGGGGGCGTTGCGATGTTCGAGAGCATCGTCACGACATCTGGCGTCAGAACCTTGTGGATCTCCATGAAGTCCTTGTCGACGACCCTCTGGGCCGCCTTCATGAAGAGGGGGACGGGACTGGACTTCTCGTAGGACTCATAGTACCGGATTATCTTATCCAGTGCGAGATTCACGTCTCGCACGGATCCGACGTCGCCCGACATGCCGCGGCCCCGGCCGCCGCCTCCCCCACCGCCCCCACCTTCGCCCGCGCCGGCGTCTGCCGCTTCGCCCTCGGCTCCGTCGGCGTTATCGGACGCTCCACCATCGGCCTTACGGCGCGTGATGTTCACGGCAGCGTCGCGGAGGAGTGTTCGCAAAAGCGTGAGGTCGATCGAGCCGGCGTCGCCGCACTTCTCGGTGAAGACGGCCTCGATGGCGTCGGCGTGGGCGCTGGCTTCCTGGATCGCGGCCAAGGTGGCATCGACTTCGGCGGGCTCGGCTTCCATGAAGGAGCCGTTGACGTCGGCGAGGGTTGGCTTTGCTTTGCCCTGCTCACCTTCGGGAGTTGCGGCGAATTCGAGCGTGCCCGCGGCAATCTTGATGTCCCTGAGTGAGAAGCGGCCGAGCTGGCGGCTCTCCCAGAGTGGAGCTTCGTCGAGACGGTCCAGAAACTTGGTCGTGTCGCCGTAGCTGGCGATGGGCGTCCAGAGTGCGGAGAGGGAGTTGACGCGCTCGGTGGGATCGTTGTTGTCCTCGACGTCGAGGAGGGGCCAGACGTGGTCCCAGTGTTGTTGCAGCAGACCTCTGATGACGGCGAGGCCGTCGCGGAGGCCGCCGTACCCCTCGGTCCTGATGGCTGCGAGGGTGAGGAGGACGACGATACGAAGCTGGCGACCTCGGGAGAGGAGCTCGACGGACTTGTCGCGGATCTCGCGCCAGTCGGGCTCTTCGGCCTTGGCGTCGGCGCCGTCGAACTGCGAGACTTCCTTGCCTTTGACGGTGGTCTCGAGCTCGAGATAGGCGCGATCCCAGCGGAGATTTTCGCCGCAGGGGTTTTCGCCCTCGATGGGCTTGAGGAGGCTCTCAACGTTCACAATCGCCACGGAATGCTCCCACGTACGAGAGGACTGAACACCTGCGGAACGAGCGGATACGACTGGGCGGGGGCTATCGGCGGAATCGGGCGAGGGTTCAATTAGTTATGGAACAACCAGGAATCAATCAGAGATCAACCAGAGATCAAACGGCTAGCGAAGCGAGACGGTCGCGGGTGCCTGGGTCTGGTCCATCGAGTTCTCCTCCATCGGGGCTTCGTCGGTGGGCTGATCCGGTGCGGGTTCGGGAGCGGGTCCGACCACGCCCGTCACGGCGTCGCGGACCTGGTTGGGGAGCATGTCGGAGGCGAGGTTGCCCAGGACGACCTGCTGCGGGAAGCTCTCTTCCATGGGAGTCAGGCCGATGTTGGCGATGCGCTGGAGGAAGACGTTGGCCTTGTTGAGGGAGTCGAGGGCGGCGATCTCCTCGGGCGTGGCGGCCGAGCCACGGGACTCGAGCCAGGTGCGGAAGCCAACGCCGGTGGCGTTGTCCTCGCCGACTTCTGTGATGTAGGCGGTCCAGGCGGCGTCCATGTTGGCCTTGATGGTGGCGACGAGATCGGCGCCGCCAGCCTTTCCACCCTCGCTTCGCAGCGCATGGAACGCGTCCAGCGCGGCGAGCACAGTCTCCTGGCTCATGCGGTTGACCGTGATGCGGTAGTCGACCTGCTGGCGTGCGGACTTGAGGGGGCTGTCCTGGTAGAGGGATCGTCCGACGAGGTTGAGGAGCATCTCATCGAAGTCGCTGGCCTTGATCTGGATCGCGATGGCCGCGAGCTGCTCTTCGAGAGCCTTGCCGACGGTGACGGTGGTGGTGACCTCGCGGCTGTTGGTATCGCGCGGGATTGCGCCGGCGATTGCGGTTGCGATGGGCTCGTTGCCGCCCGGGGAGGAGAGGTCCAGGGGCAGGGCGAAGTTGCCGAATGTGAAGTCTGCGGCGGTGACGCGGGCGTCGTTGGCATCAGCGGCGTTGATGGGTGCGCGGGCGGTTGCCTGCTGGGCGATGGTTGCGAGCTGCGAGTTGGTGCGGAAGGAGCCGTCGTTGTTGGCGACGCGGACGACGGAGCGTCCGTCGCCGGAAGTGCCGCCGCCGAAGATGGTGGCGGAGATGGGTGTGGTGCCGTTGCGGAAGAGGATGCTGTCGGCGCCGTCGGCGGCGGTGACCAGGTCGACGTAGAGGGGGGTGTTGGTCTCGGCGCCGACGTTGCTGAAGCTCTGGCCATCAGAGCCACGCTCCAGGACGCTGCTGGGAGCGCGGAGGCGGATCTGGATGGCATCGTTGCGAGCGACGGTGACGCGGAGGGTTCCGAGCGTGCTGATATCGCCGAGGATGACGCCTCCGGTTGTATCGATCTCGAAGTTGGCGAAGCTGGTGAGCTTCTGAGCCTGGCCCATCTGGAAGCCATTCTCACCGGGCGAGTTGGTGCGTGTGACGATGCGGAAGCCGGTTGGGTTGGTGAGCGCGCTGGCGGGGATGGAGCCATCGGGGTTGTAGGACCTGGCGAAGACGATGGTTGAGATGTTGGGCGTGCTGGTGAGGTTGCCACCCAGGTCGAGGGAGCGGAGGGCGGTGGTGGTGCCGATGTCGCCACCGAACTTGAAGGGGACGTTGACGGCGCCGCTGGTGGCACCGATGGTTGGGTTGAGGAGGCTCGAGCGAAGGACGAGGGCGCTCCTGGTGGTAGCGCTGGCGCTGTTGATGGACCTGCGGAAGAGGAGGGGTGCGTTGCCACCGTTGATGGTGACGCTCGCGCCGGTCAGCACGTCGTCGCCGAAGTCGGCGCCGGAGCTGAGCGTCATATTGGTCTCGATGCGGGTACGGCCACCATTGTTGGTAACGATGCGGAGTGGGGACTCGTTGCCGACGAGGCCGTTGAAGGTGGTGTCGCCGTTGGCGGCGGAGTTGAGGGTCAGGGTTCCGGAGTTGTTGGGGCTGGCGTTGACTGTGGAGTTGAACGTGAAGGAGGCACCCGAGAGGGTGGTGCTGCCAGCGAATCGCATTGCGTCGGAGTAGGTCTGGCCGCCGGTGGTGTTGACGACGTTGATGATCTCGGTGGTACCGCCGCCGGAGACGCTGAGAGATGCGAGGCTCTGGGCGGAGTTGGTTCCACCGACGGCACCACGGAAGAAGGTGGGCGCCAGGGCGTCGACGACCATGGCGCGGTTGCCGCCGGTTGAGATGATGTTCTGGAAGGAGACCTGTCCGTTGGAGTTGGTGTTGGTGACGGTGAGGTCGCGGGTAAGCTCGACGGCGTCGCTGAAGACGACGTTGCCTGCGGCGTTGATCGAGCCGCCACCGAGGGTGGTGGTTCCGGCGGCGTCGGTGGTGAGGTCGCCAAGTGCGCTTCCGGTGCCACCGATAACGCCGCTGAAGACGGTTGTAATGGCGTTGACGGCGAGTGCGTTGCGGGCGTTGGGCGAGAGGATGTCGCCGCCGAAGGTGACGCGGCCGGTGGCGCCCGAACCGACGATGGTGGCGCCGGCGTTGAGCGTGACGAGGTTGGTGAAGTTGACGGTGTCGCCGGTGATGTTGGTGAGCTCGAAGATGGTCGCGGGGCCATTGAAGGCCCACGACTGAGCCGTCAGGCTGCCGGTGCGAATCTCGGTGGTGGAACCGGCGACAGTGACGACGCCGAGGCGGTCGGTCTGGCCGACGTTGCCATCGAAGACGACTCCGCCGAGGCTGCCGGCGTTGATCGCGAGGGCGCGGTTGGTGCCGGAGCTGCTGTTGACGGTGCCCAGGACGATGTCGTCGTCGGCGGAGGCGCCGTTGGTGGCGATGTCGATGCCGTCGGCCGCGAGGACGAGGGGACCGTTGACCGTGATGGGGCCCGCGACGAGGGAGCGGAGATCACCGGCGAGGGTCATCGAAGTGGTCGGGGTGTAGGTCTGGCCACGCGTGGTGGTGACGCTGCCGGTAGTGATGGTGGCGCCAGAGGCGGCGATGGAGGCGAGGGCCTGGATGCCGCCAGTGGTGCTATCGAGGCGGATGTTGGAGGCGGTGAGGGTCAGGGCGCGGGCGAGGTTGGTGTCGGAATCGAGTGTGCTCTGGAAGTTGATGGTGCCCGTGCCGCTGTCGGCGATGAGGTCGTTGGTGAGGACGACAGGATCCTGGAAGAGGAGCTCGGTCGTGGTGACGATGCGGTCGGCACCGACGAAGGTGGTGCCGGCGGCGTCGGTGGCGAGGCGGGAGAGGGCGGAGCTGGTTCCGATTGCGCCGGCGAGGGTTGTGCTCGGGCTGTTGATGACGAGCTGGTTCGTCTCGCCGGACTGCGAGTTGACCGAGCCAGCGAAGGTCGCGGAGGTCGTCGCGTTGATCGTCACGGACGGGGCCGAGATGCTGGCGGGGCCGTTGAAGGCGATGGTGGCGGCGTCAAAAGAAGGTGCGTCGAGGTCGATGCTTGCGCCGGTGGCGGCGAGGGTTGAGAGGGCCTGCGCACCGCCGACGGCACCCGAGAAGACGACGCTGCCGAGGTTGCCCGCGTTGGCGTTCAGGGAGAAGGGCGAGCCCGAACCATCGACGGTTGAGCGGAAGAAGATGTCGTCGGTGGCGCTGGCACCGTTGGTGGAGATGTCGATCCCATCAACCAGGAGGAGGAGTGGTGCATTGATGTCGATGGCGCCGGCCGCGCTGGACGTGAGATCGCCGGAGAGGCGGAGCGAGGACGCGGTGTGGAGCTGGCCACCCACGGACGTGGCACCCTGAGCGAGCGAGGTGACGGCACCGGTGGTGCTGAGGAAGGAGCCGGCGCTCAGGAGGCCCAGTGCGTTGATGTCGCCGGTGTGGGTGAGGCTGATGCTGCCGAAGGAGGTCACTGCGTTCGAAGAGAAGGTGGAGCCCTGGCTGGCGAAGTCGCCAGCGAGTGCTGTGGCGTCCAGGATCGAGATCGCGCCGCCGGTGAGGCTGATCGCGTTGGAACGGAGCGTGTTCGCTACGTTGATCGCGGCACCCTCGATGCCGAGGAAGCCAATGTTCGTGAGGATGCCAGCGCCACCGGTGAGGGTGGTGGTGCCGCCTCCGGAAAGGAGAGAGAGGTTCTGTCCTCCCGCGCCGGTTCCCTCGGCGCCGGCATCGAAAGTGATGTTGCCACCCTCGCTGTTGACGAGGACGCTTGCGCCTGAGATGCGGACTTCGTCGCGGAAGAGGATCTCGCCGCCGACGGTCTCGACGTTGCTGGCGAGGGTGATGCCGCCCGAACCGGAATCAAACTCGAGTTGTCCCGCAGAGTTGCCGAGGACGTTGTGATTGACCGCGATGGCGCCTGCTCCAGCAGGGGCCTGGATGAGGGTGCGCTGGTTGAGGGTGAGGGCGCCACCGGTGCTGATGGCGTGTGTGCCGGTCGTTCGCCCGATGATCAGGCGGGACCAGGCGGCGTTGTTCTGCGCGTTGGCGAGGTCGCTGTCGGTGAGGTCGAGCTGGTTGGCGACGTCGGGCCCGGAGCCCGCGAGGAGGATCGCCGTTGCGTCCTTGCCGGGCTGGAGCGTCAGGATGCCCGTGCCGGTGAGGCCCTGGCTGCCATCGTTGCCGATGTTGATCTCATCGCCGGTGAGCGTGAGGTTGAAGATGCCGGCGTCGGCACC
>JBBQGR010000042.1:0-11418 GCA_038323185.1 Phycisphaerales bacterium
CGATCACGCGCCGGATACGCGCCTCATCATCCGCGATCAGCACGCGCCGCCCCTCGATCACCGGGTCCGTCGCCTTGTCGGCCATCGCCTGCTCAACACCAAGCAGACTCGCCGGACCCGCAGCGCACTCCGCAATTCGTGCCCGGATCGATTCGATGTCCCGCCGAATCCGCTCGAGATGCGCCCCAACGCCCGGCATGTTGTCCGTCTGCGATCGCAGGATGTCCACCTCGTGCGCGATGTCCTCTAGCGGCTCCTTGAGCTCAACCGCCACGCGCCCCGAGACCGTCTGGTTCGTCGTGCTCCGCTCCACCACCAAAAGGTCCAGCATGTGCAGCGCCACCGCCACATACCGCGCGAAGATCTCCCCCAGCTGCCGCTCCTCCTCGCCAAAGGCGGTGGGCGACTGGCTCTCCACATTCATGATCCCGATCACCTTGTCCTGCAGCCGCAGCGGCACCGTCAGCGACGACCGCGCCCCCTCAATCCCCGGCAGATACAGCGGATCGTTCGAAGTGTCCGCGCTGACATAGCTCCGGCCCGACGCGGCGACAAACCCCGAGATCCCATGCCCCTCAAGCGCGGGTCGAATGTCAAACGCGTCAAACTCCTTCGGCAACCCATACCCGATGATCCGCTCGAGCTTTCCACTCCGCTCATCCAGCAGCCGGATCGCAAAGTGGTCAAAGTGCAGCAGATCCTTGGAGAACCGGATGATCTTCTCTTCCAGCAGCTTGAGCCGCTCGTGGGCGTTGTGCTTGCGGACCGTCTCCGCATCAAAGCGAATCAGCTCCGCGCCCGCCTGGTCTAGGGCGTTGATCCGCTGCTGCAACCGCCGCGCCGAAGTGTCATCACGAAATACGACAACCAGCGCATCAGCCCGCAGCAGCCCATCACCCCGCGCGCCCTCGCCGCCAGCACCCACCCCCGCCCCCGCCACCGGCGTCTTCGTCATCCCCGCCGGAACCGGCGTGATCACGACCTCAAGAAATCGATCCCCATCCGCGAAGACCTGCTCATTCCGCCCCGTCGGCGCCGCCAAGCCACCCGCCACCCCCGCCGTCGGCATCGGGAAATCGCGATTGAACTGTCGACACGCGCTCGCGATCCGCTCCTGCAGAGAGCCACTTTGCCGCGCAAACAGATCGTTCCCCCACAGCATCTCACCCGAACGAGAAGCGACCGCCACCCCCTCGCCAATCGCGTTGAGCAGCGAGACCGCCAGCCCCGCAGAGGGCGAAAATGCTGGAAAAGGCACCGTGCCACCGCCGCCCGAGTCTGCCGTGGGAGAGGGTCGCACTGCTTCGGGTTGGATTGGAATGGCTGGCACGAAGTGGAACGACACCTCCGGCAACGCAGGATGGGCCACGGGCGCCCCTCCACCAGGGACGGACGGCGTGACCTTGTGCTTCGTGCCGACATCTTCCATGACCGCTCGGGGCTCCTGCCGGGAGAGACTATACCGTGGATATCGGCCGGATACGCGAGTCCATCTCAAAGCCCACTGGTGGATCGGACCGATCTCTCTTCCAGGTGAATAGCAGGGGGTGGAGGGAAGGCGGGAGTAACGGGGGGTTTGGGGCTGGAATCACGCGGACTCGTGGGGAGGGAGCAGCCGGATGGTCTTTGTTTCGGACGTTCACAAGTCCTTTGGCCCGGTTCGCGCAGTGCGCGGCGTCAGCTTTGAGCTGCGCCCAGGCCAGATCGCAGGACTTCTCGGACCCAACGGGGCCGGAAAGACCACCACCATCCGCATGATCACCGGGGCCCTCATTCCCGATCATGGCCGCGTCACCATCGACGGGCTCGACGCCTCCAACAGCTCCGCCGGCGCTCGCCGCATGCTCGGCTACCTCCCCGAATCTGCACCGATCTACCCCGAGATGAAGGTTCGCGAGTACCTCGACTTCCGCGGCCGCCTCTTCGGCTTGGAACGCGGCCTGCGAAAGAAGGCCATCGCCTACGCCATGGACCGCTGCTGGCTCACAGACGTCGCCAACCGGCGCGTCGGCAAGCTCAGCAAGGGGTACAAGCAGCGCACCGGCCTCGCCGCGGCCCTCCTCCACAATCCCAAGGTCCTCGTTCTCGACGAACCAACCAACGGCCTCGACCCCACGCAGATCCGCGAGACGCGCCAGCTCATCCGCGAGCTCGGCAAAGACCGCACGATGCTCATCTCCTCGCACATCCTGCCCGAGGTCGAGCGCCTGTGCGACCGCGTCATCATCGTCGCCGCGGGGCGAGTTCGCGCGGACGGCTCGCCCGCCGAGCTCGTTCAACGCACCGGCGCCACATACCTCATCGACGCCAAGCTCGTAAAGGAGGGCGACGACGAGCGCGTGCTGAAGATGATGCTCTCGGTCCCCTACGTCGCCGACGTCTCGATGCGCGGCGCGCGCAGCACCGGCCTTGGCTCGCCTTGGCGCCAGTGGATCGTCTCCGCCAGGCCCGGCGCGCCAGACCTGCGCGAGCACATCGCCCTTGCCATGGCCGAGGCCAAGATCTCCGTCCGCGAGCTGCACGCCGAGCTCGACACGCTCGAACAAGTCTTCATGCGAATCCTCGATGAGGCAGACGCGTCCCCCGACGCGGGCCTCGCTGCCAAGGAGCGCGTCACCGCGGCATGAGAAGAGTGAACTCTCCTGATCACGCCCGCGAGCACACCAATGACCACGACCACCACACGCCCGCCAACCAGCTCTCTCGCAACCGCTGCCGCGGCGTGCATCACGCTCGCTCGCCGCGAGTTCACGAGCTACTTCCGCCAGCCCGCTGGCTGGATCATCATCGCCCTCTACCTCTTCCTCGCGTCGCTGGTCTTCTGCCTCTATACGCTCGTGCCCGGAAGGCCCGCAAGCCTGCGCGACTTCTTTGCGATCTCGGGCTGGCTCCTCCTCCCCGTCGCGCCCGCAATCACGATGCGCCTGATCTCCGAAGAGCTGCGCTCGGGCACGATCGAGTCGCTGCTGACCTCGCCCGCTGGCTCGTGGTCCCTGGTTCTCGGCAAGTTCATCGGCGCCTGCGCGTTCCTGCTGGCGATGCTCCTGCCCAGCGCGCTCTACGTCGTGGCGCTCGCACGCTACGCGACGCTGCCGCTGGACGCTGGACCAATCATCTCCGGCTATGTCTGCCTAGCGCTCGTGGGCCTTCTCTATCTCGGCATCGGCACGCTGGCCTCGGCCCTCACAAGCAACTCGACGCTGGCCTTCATGCTCGCGCTCTTCGCGATCCTCGGGCTGATGTTCGCCGAGGCCGCCGGCGCTCAGGCTCCGCCCGGCCTGCGTGAGATCCTCTTCTCCCTCTCGCTCTCGCCGCGCCTGGCCGACTTCGCCAAGGGCGTCATCGACACGGGCCACGTGGTCTTCTTCCTCACCGGCGCGGGCGTCTGCGTCGTCGGCGCGGCGGTCGTCATGGAGCTCCGGCGATGGCGGTAAACGTTCCGAATTCATCACCCGCGCCGGTCGCACCCGCCCAGAACGGCGCGCGCCCGCAGCCGCCAGCCCGCGTGATGCGAGGCCGCGCACGGCGCCTGCGTGCGGGCGTGCTCGCCACGATCACGCTCGGATGCGCCATCCTCGGCACCGTCCTGCTCAACACGCTCGCGACGCGCTACGCCATGCGCGTTGACGTCACGAGCACGCGCGACCAGCTCCTGTCGCCCCGCACTTCGATGGTGATGGAGCGGATGGACGGCCCGTATCGCATCGTCGTCGCCGCGGACATGGCCGCCGCCGACCGCGGCGCGCGCAAGCGGCTCGAAGCAATCCTCTCAGAGATGCGCCGCGCCTCCCTCACGTTCTCGGCCACCACCATCGACACCGGCTCGGCCCGCGGCATGGATGACTATCGCGCACTGCTCCGCGACCTGGTCTCGCGCGATCAGGCCGTGCTCACCGCGCACGGCGAGGTCGTCGAGACCGGACGCACCGGTGCAAGGGGCCTCGCGACCTGGCTCACCGACTCCGCCTCTCCCTCGCTGACCGCGATCGAGCAAGCACTCCCGGGCCTCGACGAGCCCTCACAGAAGTTCCGCCAATCCATCCAGCAGTCCAGCGCACGCACGCGCATCCTCGCGCGCTCGCTCGGCGAGGCCGCGGGCCGCGCGGCGGACGCGATGCGCCGGCAGCTCGGCGACCTCCCACTCCCCGCAACCGACACCGCCACCAAGGAGCTGATCCAGGCCTTGGAGCCCGCGGTCGCGTGGATGACGCAGGCCGCCGATGAGGTCGAGTCCTACGCCAAGCAGCGCGCCACCGACGGCCCCTCCGCCGAGCTCGCGCGCGAGCTGGTCGCTCCTCTGCGCCAGCGCCGCGATCAGGCCGCCATCACGCTCGACTCGCTCCGGCGCCTCTCTCGCCCCGACATTCTGCGCATCGCCGATGTGCTCGAGAAGGGCGAGGCCGCACTCATCATCGGCCCACCCAGCGTGGGCATCGGCGCACTTGATCTCTCAACAATCCTGCCGCCGCCATCCGCCACCGCGCTCCCCGGCGCCGCCGGTGATCAGTCGCGCCGCGTCGAGGAGGTTCTAGGCACGGCGCTGGCAACGCTGATGTCGCCGACTCGCCCGATCCTTGTGATCGTGCACGCCGAACCGCGCCCGTTCATCGACTCGGTCCAGATCTTTACCGCCCTGTCACAGCGCTTGCGCTCGCGCGGCATCGACGTGATCGAGTGGGCTTGCCTCGTTGAAACCGAGCCACCCGGACTCGCGTCGCTCAACCCGAACGGCCAGCGCCCCGTCATCTACTCGACGCTCTCGCCCGACTCAAGCACAACATCGCGCGTCGAGGGCGAGCAGACCGGCGCGCAGCGCGCCCAGCGCCTCGGCGAGGTCCTGACCCGCATCGCCGATGCCGGCAGCCCACTGCTCATCTCCGTCAATCCCTCGCTCCTCCCGACGTACGGCCAGGCCGATCCCACCGTCGCGGTCCTCGAGCGCTTCGGGCTCGCGGCCGAGTCCGGCCGCCCACTGCTGCGCGAGACCACAACACCTCGAGGCCGGCTCGTCGAGACCGAGCTCATGGTCATCGCGCCCGACGGAACACACCCGATCCAGGCTGGCATCCGCGGCCTCACGACGCTCATCCCCTGGCCCGTCACGCTCTACGAGCGCGCGCCCGACGGCAACGCGCGCGCGACCGTCACTCCCTTGCTCACCATCGCGCCCTCGGACTCGCTGTGGCTGGAGTCGCAGTGGCTGCGGCTGTGGCGCACGCCCCGCGACCAGCGCTCGCTCGTGCCCGATCCACCAACATTCGACGAAGGACAAGATGGCCGCTGGCCCGACGGCAAGCCCGGCAGCGCGCGCCCCTGGATCATCGCCGCGGCCTCCGAACGCTCCGAACTCAACAAGCCTGTCCAGCGCCTCGTCGTAGTTGGCAGCAACAGCTGGAACATCGATCAGATCACGCAGCGCGGTATCAGCGTCGATGGACGCGTCGTGCCCGCCAATGCAGGCAACACCGAGCTGATGGAGGCCAGCGTCCTCTGGCTCGCTCGTGAGGACGGCCTGATTGCGCAGAGCCCCGAGGCCGTGAGCGTGCCCGTCGTCGGGAACATCGCAGAGTCCGAGGCTCGCTACGTCCGGCTCGGGCTCATCCTCGGGCTGCCGCTGTTCATAATGCTGCTCGGCATCGCCTACAGAGTGATCAGAGGATGAACGCACACGACCAGCGAGCACTTCGCTGATCGACGAGGTGCTACAGCAAAGTGCCAGAACAAAGTGTGAGAACAAACTGCAAGAGCAACCCGCCAAGGCGAAGCGCTCAGGCAACGTTCTCACGCGAAGAGCAGAGGGGGGAACTCAGATGGAGACATCAAGCCTGCGGCCAAGGTCGACGCCCGTCGCCGCGGCGTTCTTATCGGCCGGATGCCGGTACAGCGGCAGCGCACCCGGCACGCTCACGCTGCTTGATCGCACGTTGCCCGTGCTGAAGTCGATCCCACCGCTGACCTTCGCCGCGACCATCTTGCGAGCCGACTCAAGCTTGCGGCTGGTCTCAATCGTGCTCTGGTCAACCTGCCGGGAGGTATCCATCGGACGGACCGTCAGGCCCGAGGCCGTCGTGACCGAATCACGCGCGGCAGGCGCCGAAGCACCATACGAACGCACGGCCCGGAAGGCGTAGGTCGCGGGAAGAGCACCGTTCTGTGGATTGATCGATTCCATTCTGATACTGACTCTACACCGGCAAGCGCGGGCACACCAAGAAACTGACCTGAGGAGCGCAGCAGATCGGTCGGCGGGATGGGAGGGGACGATGATTCCGATTAGATCAGCATTATCAGGACGCGCCACGCGCAGAGGCTGCGCGGCGTTGACTCATCTGCCACCACCCGTGCTGAGCCAAGTCCGATCAGCGCCCCTGCGCTTCCGTCAGTGCCCGCTGCACCTTGGCACCTTCTTCGTCGGCGCGGGCGGTGGCCCAGTCAGTGGCGGTGCGGCCAGCCTTGTCGGCGAGCGTCACGGTCGCGCCAGCATCGAGGAGCGCCATGACCTTCTCGGCGTCGCCCTTATCGGCGGCGACCATCAGCGGCGTGATGCCCTCGGCATCGGCAAGGTTCGGGTCGGCCTTCGCGCTGATCAGCGCTCGCACGGCCTCAAGGCCGCTCTCAGCACCGGCCGCGACGGCGAGCGCGGTCTTGCGATCGTTGTCGACCTCGTTGACGTTCGCGCCAGCGTTCAAGAGCGCGACAACCTTGACAGAATCGCCCGCGAGGCACGCCACGAGCAGTGGAGTCTGGCCCCAGCGATTCTTGGCGTTGACGTCGGCACCCGCGTCGATCAGCGCGCGAAGCGAGTCGATCTCGCCTCGAGCCGCGGCGAACGAGAGAGCCGTCATGCGCATCTCCGAGCGCTCATCGACGCGGGCCTGCGAGTCGAGCAGCCCGCGAACGGTGGCGGCATCGCCCCAGCCCGCGGCGTACATCAGTGCGGTGCGGCCGTCCTTGCTCCGGACGTTCGGCTGCGCGCCGACCTTGATCAGAGCGCGGACCGCGTCGGCCTTGCCAGCGCTCGCCGCGGCCATGAGGGGCGTGAGATAGGCCTGGCCGCCGCTGGTCTCGTGGGCGCGGTCGACAGGAGCGCCACGCTTGATCTCGGCCTCGATCGCGGCGACGTCGCCGCGCTGGGCCGCAGCAAACAGGCCCGAGCCCATCGGTGTTTCTGCGCGGGCCTGCGAGCCCACCATGCCGTCGGAGACGACGCTGGTGTAGTACCAGACCACGCCGCCGAGCAGCACAAGGCCAGCGACGGTGATGCCGAAAGAGCGCGGGTTCCAGGTGGAGGCAGTGGTAGACAAGGTCGGTCTCCTCAGTTGGGCTCGGAGAGTCTATCCGGTGGGGCCGAAAGCGAAAAGCGAAAAGCAAAAAACGAACGTGAGGATCCGCAATCGCCGGGCATTCACGAACCCGGGTCAGTCCTCGTGCCTGGGCTTGTAGGCGGCGATCACGGCTGTCTGCACGTGCGGGGGGGTCTTCTCGTCGTGGCTGAAGTCCATCGTGAAGTTGCCCGCGCCGCCGGTCATGCTCTTGAGCTCGTTGGCGTAGTTCTGGAGTTCGCCCAGGGGCGCCACGGCACGGACGACGCACGTGTCGCCGGATTCGAGCTCGCTGGACTGCACGCGGCCGCGCTTGGTGCTCATGTGTCCCGTGATGTCGCCCATGTAGCGGCTTGGGGCCGTCACTTCGAGATGCACGTAGGGCTCGACGAGGACCGCGCGAGCCTTCTGGATCGCGTCGATGAACGCGCGCCGGCCCGCGGTGGTGAAGGCGATCTCCTTGCTATCAACGTCGTGGTACTTGCCGTCGTAGACGCTGACGCGCACACCAAGCAGCGGATAGCCCGCCACGGCGCCCTCCATGAGGACCGAGCGCACTCCCTTCTCGATGGCGGGGATGAACTGACGCGGGATGCTGCCGCCGACAGTCTCGTTGACGAACTCGAAGCCCTCGGGATGATCCGTCGGCAGCGGCTCGACACGCAAATACACCTCACCGAACTGACCCGCGCCGCCGGTCTGCTTCTTGTGGCGATGGTGGCCGTCGGCCTTGGCCGTGATCGTCTCTTTGTACGCGACCTTGGGCGTGCTGGTCATCAGCTCGATGCCCAGAGCCCGGAACTTCTCGACCATGATGCGAAGGTGCATCTCGCCAAGGCCGCGCATCACGGTCTGCGCCGTCGCGGCCGAACGCTCCATGGTGAAGCACGGATCCTCGGCCATGAAGCGGTGCGAGGCGTTAGAGAACTTGGCCTCATCGGCGTGGTTCTTGAGCTCGACCGCGAGGCCGAACATCGGGCGCGGGATCGGCAGCGGGCTGAGGCGGACGCTGTCGAGCTCGTGGCTGTCGTGGATCAAGCAGTTGAACTTGACATCATCAACCTTCGCGACGGCGCCGATCATGCCGGGGCCGACTTCCTGCACCTCAACATGCTCCTTGCCCTGCAGCAGGAAGATGTGCCCGAGACGCGTGCCCTTCTTGTGATCATCGATGATGACCTCACTCTTGGCGCGAAGGACGCCCTGGTGCACGCGGAAGATTCCCACGCGCCCGAGGAAGGGATCGGTGTAGACCTTGAAGACGTGCGCGATGAGCTTGCCGCCGGGCTCGGGGAGCGCGTTCCATTCGTGCTCGGGCTCGCCCTCTGCGTCGCGCTTCAGGAACTCAGGCGGGTTCACCTCGAGCGGGCTTGGGCACAGGCTCGCGAAGATGTGCAGGAGATCATCGATGCCCGCGCCGGACTTGGCGGAACAGAAGCAGATGGGGATGAGATGCGCCTCGCCGAGTGCCTTCTCGAAGGCCGCGTGGAGCTTGGCGGGATCGAACTTGCCATCGCCCACCTCAAGGTACTGCAGCGTGAGTTCGTCATCGACCTCGATGACTTGCTCTACGATCTGCTTGTGGGCCTCGTGCACGCTGGAGAAATCAGCACGATCGCCGGCGGCGTCGGTGCCGTCGTGCTCAAAGACGTTGACGACGCGTGTGCCGCCAGCTCGCGGCAGGTTGATGGGCAGGCAGATGTTGCCAAAGGTCTCGCGGAGATTCGCAACCAGGCCCTCAAGGTCCGTCGGCGAGGCCTCATCAATCTTGTTAACGATGAGCATGCGCGGGATGGAGCGCTGCTGCGCAACGCTCATGAGACGGCGCGTCACGCTGTCGATGCCCTTCACGGCATCAACAACGACCGCGATCGTTTCCGCGGCGGGAAAGCACGCGATGGCGTGCCCCAGAAAGTCGGAGAGGCCCGGCGTGTCGATCAGGTTGACCAGATGCCCCTCGTACTCAAAGTGCAGGAAGGCGGGCTGCAACGAGTGGGCGTGCTTCCTCTCCTCCTCGGTGTAGTCAGAGACGGTGGTGCCCTCAAGGACCGAGCCCATGCGCTTGAGCTTGCCGGTATCAAGGAGGAGTCGCTCGGAGAGGGTGGTCTTGCCGCTGCCGCCGCCGCCGCAAAGGACGAGGGTGCGAATGTCAGCGGGGGCGCGGCCGGAAGAGGCAGCACCGTGGACGGGGGAAGTCTGCGACGCGTGTGGCACGATGAGTCCTTTCTGCAAAGAAGGCGGAAGGCAGAGGGACGAGCGCGAGCGTAAGAAGCAGCGAAGTGGCGGAAAGTCGGAAGAGGGAGGAGACTGGACGCTGGATGACAGTGTAAAGAACTTGTCAAGGGGGTGCAGGATGAGAAACGCACTTTTTGAGGTTTGGGTGACCGGGACGGCCCGCAGGGCCATCTCGCGGCGGGACGGGCAAACGGGGTTAGTGGTGTGGGCGGGACCGGTTCCGCCGCAGCCTGCGGGGCTGACTCTGGTTTACAGAGGTATGGTGCACGGGAAGCGCGAGGAGTGATGGCGTGACCCGCAGGCGGTGCCCGGAGTGCGGGGTCGTTGAGCCGCGAGCGGCGGTGGCACGCGGCCGCAGGGCCGCAATACCTTCGGGGTCGACAACGCGGGCATCGACGCGGCCTCGTTGGGATGGGAAGCTGCGACTGCACGCGGATCAGGAAGCCGAGAGGGTCGTGCGTTGTGACCAACGCGCAGTTCCGGAGGCCCCGTCGCGGGCGTCGCCGGATCGCTGCGGCCAATCACGCGGCCGTACGCATCGTACACAATCCGCGTCAGAACGCGAGCCGAGTTTCCCGCGCCATCGAGGTCACAGAGTGCAATCACGTCCCCGCCCGAGTCCAAGATCGGCCAAGTCGCGCGGCGGCCCGCGTCGTACTGCACCAAAAGTTCGTCGACGCCCCAGTCGCCAGGGCCCCACACGTACTCGCGCGCCAGCGTCATCGTCGTGCCGGGCGTGATGGGAGCGCACTGTCGCCGTCAGGTATTAGGGCTCGAGAGTATTAATCCATTCACCTAACACATTTGAATTTCCATCGTTCAACGGGGTAGTTCCTGGCGGCGGTGGCGTCGCTCCGTCGCGCCAAGGCACGATACCGTCATCAACGTCGTCAACAACCTTCACCCATCGACGACCAATCTCAGGAAACTGCGTCTTTATGGCGTTCGACAAGGTTTCGTCAGTGACGAAGAACCCGCACGAATCGATATACACGCCTCGTCCGTCAAGATATCTACGACAAATTCGTGAATGAGAATCGATCCAGTCGAGTCGTTCATCATTACAGAGGTCGCATCGACTCATGAAATTAAACGTATTCTTGACAGCACGCACCAGCATTTGAGACCCAGGTTTGTGGTACGCACATACATACTCCGGGTACAAAGTCGTCTTGATTCCGGACTTTAGCCACACTTTCCCAATCACCACGTCCCGAGTATGCGGCCCAAGGATCGCCCACAAATCATGTCGATAGATTGCCGGGAATACACCATGGGGACGACGTTCAATAGCTCGTGGTTTCTCCGTGACGACCACATCGAATGGCGAGGGAAAGAATCCTTTCTTGATACCATAGCACTTGGAGCAGACACGCTCATGAACCACACTCCAGAAGAATGCGTGGTCAACGATGTGCCAGTATTCTTCTCGGTTAGATCCCATCCAGGCCACACGACTGTGATCTAGCGGCCTCGCCCTCTTTTGATGGTTGATGGTTTCATCCATGGTGTCGAGTTCCTCTTCAACGCATCGATCGTCTTATCCAACACTCCCTTTGGTGCTCCTTCAATCTGCGCGAAGGCCTTGGCTGTTCCCGTAATTGCAGCCTTGTAGTTAGCGGCCAACTGCGGATTTCGTCGCATCATAGCTCGCCAAGCTTGCCCATTGAATCCTCGCTTTGGCATCACTAATCCATTTGCCGCGAATTGTGATCGCATGATCGCATGGAACTTGCGATGCATCCCAGCCGCAAGATCAGGGATCACATTCCATTTTTCATAACCACCACCCGAGAATCCCGGGAGCATCCGGTGGTGATCCGCAACTGCCCATTGCGAACCACCCATTCCTTCAGCTTCT
>JBBQGR010000043.1:0-11294 GCA_038323185.1 Phycisphaerales bacterium
GGCGCGCTGAGGCAGCTCGTTGATGAGGTCGTTGGTGAGCGCCTCTCGGCGGCCGAGCGGGCGCGTTTCCTCTCGGTCCTCTACTACCCGCGCGAGGCAATCAATCGATTCTCGCACGAGATCGTTTCGAGCGGACGCCGCGAGCAATGGGTCTTTGACACGCTGAGCCTGCAGTTTGAGATCGTGCGCCACCTGCGCCAAGCGCACCGGCGCACCGAGTTTGAGGCGCTCCTGCCGGCGTGGTACCGCGAGCTCTTCGTCGAGCTTGGCAGCGGGCAGCGGCCGGCGTACATCAAGGCCATGCTGGTGGGGCTGGCGCGCCACGATCGCGACTGGGGCGCGGTGCGTGCCGCGGCGCGGCTGATTCGCAACCTCTCGTGCGATGAGCTTGTGGTGCTGGGTGATCTCGGCGACCGCGGCCCTCGCATGGACCGCGTGGTGGACACGCTGATCCGCCAGCCCAACTGCGCGCTGCTCTGGGGCAACCACGACATGCTCTGGCTCGGTGCGCACCTGGGCCATGATCCAACGCTGCTCACCTGCCTGCGCATCAGCCTGCGTTACCGGCGCATCAGCCAGCTCGAAGAGGGGTACGGCGTCATCATGGCCCCGCTCGAGAAGCTCGTGCGCCAGGTCTATGCCGACGATCCCGCCGAGCGCTTCATGCCCAAGGGTGAGGGCTTCCGCGACACGATCACGGTCGCGCGAATGCAGAAGGCCGTGGCGATCATGCAGTTCAAGGCCGAGGGGCGGATGCTTGAGCAGCACCCCGAATGGGACCTCGCCCATCGGCGCCTGCTGCACCGCGTGCGATTCGAGAACGGCAAGGCCGTCAGCGTTGAGATCGACGGCGTGGCTCACGCCATGCTCGATGAGAACCTGCCCACCATCGACCCAGCGGATCCGTACGCCTACTCGCCCGAAGAGCAAGCCTGCATGGATCGCCTGCGTGAGAGCTTCACACGCTCGATGAAGCTTCGCGAGCACATGGAGTGGCTCGTCAATCGTGGCGGCATCTGGAGCCAGCGAGACGAGGTCCTGCTCTTCCACGCGTGCGTTCCCGTCGATCACGACGGCACGCCACTCTCGATGATGATCGATGGCAAGGACGTCTCGGGGCGCGAGCTGATGGACGCGCTCTCGTCGGTCGTGCGCCGCACCATGCGCAAGCGCTGGTTCGGCCTTGATGCCGACGCAGACTGGCTCTGGTACCTCTGGGGCGGGCCGCGCTCGCCCCTCTTCGGCAAGGACAGGCTCGCGACCTTCGAGACGCACTTTGTCGCCCACAAGGACGCGCACAAGGAGCACAAGAACGCCTACTTCGATCTCATGCACGATCCCGAGTTCATCCGCAAGATCGGACGCCTCTTCGGCTGCGGCGATGACGTGCTGGTGGTGAACGGGCACGTGCCGGTGAAGGTCGAGAAGGGCGAAGCGCCCGTGAAGCGAGGCGGCAACGCCATCACGATCGATGGCGCCTTCAGCGAGGCCTACGGCGACCGCGGCTACACGCTGGTCTTGTGGCCCGATCGCATCGAGCTCTGCGAGCACGCAAAGTTCCAGGGTGTTGAGGCCGCGCTCACCACAGGCGCCGACATCGTTCCCACCACCACCACCATCCGCTCGTATCCCAAGGAGCGACTCATCGCCGATACCGCGATGGGCCGGTCGATCGCGCGCAAGATCCAGGACCTCGAAGTCCTCGTCGAGGCCTACTACGAGGGCGTTCTCGCGGAGCGGAAGTAGCCACGCCGAAGTCCCGCGTTACGCCGAGCCCGCAGCGACGCCGCTCGCCGCCGACATCGCCTTGAGCACGCGCTTCACGAACGCCTGATGCGCGCCCACCGACACCTCCGCGCAGATCCGGTCCAGGATGCGTTTGTCCTTCGAGATCAGGTACGTCACCCGGCTCGTCAAGAAAGGTATCGGCAGCCCGAAGAGCCCGATGGCGCCGTACGCCTTTGCCGCCTTCTTGCCTGGATCCGAGAGGAGCGTGAAGTTGAGCCGGAAGGTCCGCTTGAAGCGTTCGTGGCTCGATTTGCCCTGCGAGCTGACACCCACAACGCGAACGCCCGCCTCGGCCAGCTCCGCGCTGGCATCGCGGAACATGCAGGCCTCGGCCGTGCAGACCGGCGTGAAGTCTCGCGGGTAGAAGTACAGGACAATCGGGCCAGGCGCGAGCAGCGCGTCGAGCGTGACCTCCTCGCCGCCATCGGCCAGGAGCGTGAAGTCCGGGGCCGCGTCGCCAACATTGAGCATGCGTGACATGCGTGAGTATTGGGACCCTGGATCGCGAGCGGATGATGCACGCCCGCCGTTTGGCCGATATCGTCAGACCGATGCGAACCGCTCCAACCACCACATCTCAGTCCACCGGCCGCCCCTCGCTCGTGGCCGACCGTCTGCGCGGCTTCGGCCCCTCCATCTTTTCCGAGATGACGGGGCTTGCGATGCGTCACAACGCCTTCAACCTCGCGCAGGGCTTCCCCGACTTTGACGGACCCGAAATCGCCAAGGACGCCGCAATCGGTGCCATCCGCGCGGGCCAGGCGCAGTACGCGCGGATGATCGGCGTCCCGCCGCTGAACCAGGCCATCGCGCGGTCGTACGCTCGCCGCGGCTTCCCAGTAGCGGTCGATCCCGAGGCGCATGTGACCGTCACCGTCGGCTGCTCAGAAGCCATCGCGGCGGTCTGTCTGGGCCTGCTTAATCCCGGCGATGAGCTCATCGTCTTCGAGCCCTTCTTTGATTTCTACCCCGCCGGCGCCGCGATGGCCGGCGCGGTGTGCCGACCCGTCACGCTGCATCCGCCGCGCCAGCCGGGTGGCGCTTTCTGGTTCGATGAAGCGCAACTCCGCGCCGCCTTCACGCCTCGCACCAAGGCCATCTTCGTCAGCACGCCGCACAATCCAACCGGCAAGGTCTTCACGCGCGAGGAACTCACGCTGATCGCCGAACTCTGCGAGCGCCACGACGTCGTCGCGATCTCCGACGAGGTGTACGAGGACCTCTGGTTCGACCCCGCGCTCCCGCACATCCACTTCGCCACGCTGCCGAGCATGTGGGATCGCACGATCACGCTCAGCAGCCTCGGCAAGACCTTCAGCCTCACCGGCTGGAAGGTCGGCTGGTCCGTCGCGCCGCCGCACCTCTCAGCGTGCGTCCGCGCGGCTCACCAGTTCATGACCTTTTCGGGCGCAACACCCCTCCAGCACGCCGCCGCAGCGATGATCGACCACGACACCGCCCACCCCGGCCAGCACCGCCGCGCCCTTTGTAACCTCTTCATTAGCAACCGCAACCTCCTCTCGCGCACGCTGCGCGAGGCGGGGCTCGACGTCTACCGCTCCGACGGCACGTACTTCCTGATGGCTGATCACACCACGGTTTCAAAGCGGCTCAATCTCGCGGACGATCGCGCCTTCTGCAACTACCTAACCACTCAGGTGGGCGTCGCCGCAATCCCGCCAAGCGTCTTCTATCTCACGCCCGGCATGGGCACCAACCTCGTCCGCTTCGCCTTCTGCAAGAAGGCCGAAACCATGCACGCGGCCTGCGAACGCCTCGCGAAGCTCGCCTGACGCTCGGGTACCACACCACTGCGTGGTGTGTTCTTCCCTTCCTACTCACCACTTCCCACGTCTTCCACGTCTTGCGGGGCACGCCTCCCGCCCGCCTCTTTCAACCCTTCGCCTCTCCCCGCATTCCGTTCCTGCCACCGCTCCGCCAGACCCGACATCGGACGGCGCGCCAGGGAGCCCGGCCGCGCGACAAACACCCAGTTCAACCCGAGCAGCACCAGAAACACGCCGAACCACAAGCTCTGCGCCCGCGGCGACATCCATGTCTGTGCGTGCCCGCCGCTTCGCTGCCGCCGACTCCGCCACGCGAACCACGCCACCACCAACGGCCCCGCAACCACCATCACGGCCACCAACGGATTGAGTTCAAGCGCTGTCCGTACCTGCCCGCGCGACAACGCATACACCACGCGCGTCCCGCCACACGTCGCGCATGGCAGGCCCGTCACACGCCGGAAAAGGCAAGTCGGCACATCCTCTCCAGTCCGAAGCGAGACCAACAGCGACAGGCCCACCGCACCGGCCCACAGCAACAGCATCGAAACCGTCACCCACGCACCCGCACGGCCCCACCTCGCCGCATCGCGCTTCACAGGAGTCTGGTTGCTAGCGATGGGATCCACGTCACCATCCTAGTGGCGATCGGCAGCGCTGTGATTGGCGCAGGTGATGCGCACAATGATCCGCGCATGAATAGGCACACGACCAGACACGCGGTTGAATCAAACGCCCTCGCTTTACCCGATCTCACTCCGCGCCGCGAACCATCGCCGCCCCCAGCCTCACGGTCCCCCAGCATTCGAAAGCCCAGCAACCATGATCACAAAATAGAAAATCATTATCAACGTGACGAGCAGGCTGAGGATGCCGCCGATCAGGCCGCAGATTCGGCCAGCTTCCAGCATTCCCTTCGCCGACCGCGGCATCATCCCCGTCTCGATCTTCTTCAGCTCGCTGCTTCCCCAGAACCACGCCACGATGCCAAGCGGCACACCAAAGATCGCAGTAGGGCCGCAGATACACCCACTCGCCGCCAGAACGAGGGATCCAATCCCAAGCATTAGCACAAACGTCGGCGAAGCACCCGCCTGCTGCACCTGAAGCGGCCCCGGAACCGTCGGCGGCACCCATCCCGGCCCCGCCGGAGCAGCCGCCGAAGCCTGCCAAGTCCGCGAGTCCGGCGGCAATGGAAACTCATCCGCAGGTCGCGGACCAGCATCATCCGGAACTGGAGGAGGCATCTGGCTCATCTCGAATCGCGACTACATCCAGCGAAGTTGGACCGGCCTAGTTGCGACGAGAATCACGGCCCGGTGCCTGCCGAACCCGCGGCAGCGACCCCGCCGACAGCAATCGCGAACACCATGATCACGATGTACAGAACAATCACCACGATGTTCAGAATCACGCCGATCATGCCGCAGATCTTTCCAGCCTGCGTCAGTCCACGTCCGCTCGGATCCATCGCGCCGGCGTCCATCTGCTTGAGATCGCCATTGCCCATGACCCACGCAACGATCCCGAAGATGAAGCACAGCACAAGGCCGAGGATTCCAAACACCAGGATCAAGACGCCACGATGTGGCTGGACCATGCCCATGGACCCCATCGACGGTGGCTGCGAAGGAATCTGAGAAGGCATCGTGAACTCCCGGATATGTGCAGGAATGCGCCCACACTTCGCAGTGTCAAGAACGACGAGAGCGACAAACACAACAAAGTCGGCAGGCCAGAACCGGCCACCCGCCTAAGAGAATCCTCACGAACGCCCACGCTCTCCCTAGGGAGATTACCGCATCCCTCCACCCTTTGTCAATCCGCGGCCGAGCACGCCGCCCCGAAACCGACAACACTCTGCACATGAGCCACACACCGCCGCCCGCGGCTCTCTCCGCACCTCTCCGCGACTGGCCCCTGCGCCTCCAGCACGCGGCCCTCGCAAGCGCCGATCCCGCCCGCGCCGTCGCCGCCGCGCTGGCGTCTCACGCAGCCTCCCTCGCCAAGCATGATCTCAGCCTCCTCGCCGTCGGCAAGGCCTCAGTCGCGATGGCCAGCGCCGCATTGATCGCGCTCGAACTCCTCAAGGCCCGCACGCTCATCCTCGCGCCCGCCGAGACGCCGCCAACCTCAGCCCCCCACGCCGGGCGTCTCCTGCACTGCGACCATCCGTACCCAACCGCACGCAACGTCGCCGCCGCGCTCGAAGTCGAGTCCTTCGTGGGCAGCTGCCTACCCGGATCCACACTCCTCCTGCTCCTCTCGGGCGGCGCATCGGCCTATCTCGCAAGCCCAGCGCCGGGCCTCACGCTCGATGACCTCGCCTCCATCACGCGCGATCTCCAACGCGCCGGCGCCACGATCCACGAACTCAACACGGTCCGCAAGCACCTCGAACGGCTGAAGGGCGGCCGCCTTGGCGCACGCTGCCTCGTGCCGATCCACGCGCTCATCATGTCCGACGTCATCGGCGATCCACTCGACGTCATTGGCTCCGGCCCCGTAACGCCCGATCCCTCAACCTTCGCCGATGCCCTCGCGATCATCACGCGCCTCAACCTCGCGCCCAACCACCCCGCCATCGCGCATCATCTTCACCAGGCCACGCCCGACGAAACACCAAAGCCCGGCGACCCGCGCCTCGCCCACGTCACAACGCAAATCATCGCCAACAACGCAAGCGTCGTACGCGCCATCGCCGCAGCGTGCACCTCCATGCACTGGCACGTCGCCTCCGTCCAGCACAACCTTCAAGGCGAATCCGCCACCGTCGCGCAACACCTCATAAACCTCGCCGCCGATGCGCCGCCTCTCGCCGCGACCGACCCGCCCCGCGCCTGGATCGCTGGCGGCGAAACCACCGTCAATCTTCGCAGCGCCCAAGGCACCGGTGGCCCAAGCCAGGAGCTCGCCCTCGAGGCCGCACGCCTATTGGACCATCTCACCAGGTTCCAGCGCGCACGCGCGCTCCAACTCTGGGCCTTCTCAACCGACGGGCGCGACGGCCCAACCGACGCCGCTGGCGCACTCGTCTCTAGCTCCACATGGAACGACATCCGCCGCGCCGGCCTTGATCCTGACCAGTGCCTGCGCGATCACAACAGCCACGAAGCGCTCAACGCCGCACAAGCCCTCATCCGCACCGGACCCACAGGCACCAACCTCAACCACGTCTGGGTGCTCGTCGAAGGTGCCGCAGCGGCCAGCGCACCAAGCCTCATCCCGCACGCGTGATCTCAATCAACGCCTCAAGCGTCCGCTTCGCCTCGCCCCGCGCCACACCCGCCCGCGCCAGCGCAAGCCCCTCGGCCATTGTCTCCGCCGCGCCACCAACGACGAGCGCCGCCGCCGAATTGAGCAACACGATGTCCAGCGCCGCGCTCGCCTCACCCGCCACCACACTCCACGCCAGCCGCACCGCGTCGGGCAGATCGACCGCATCGAGCCCGCCGAGCTCCGGCCTCGAAAGCCCAAGAGGCGATGGATCAAACTCCTCCAATCGCAGCTCGCCATGCTGAACATGCCCAATCAACGTCGGCCCCGTCGTCGTGATCTCATCGATCCCGTCAAGGCTGTGCACCACCATCGCGCGCTCACACCCCAGCCGCACCAGCGCACTCCCCACGCGCTCCACCCAGCGCGGCTCGTACACGCCAAGCACCTGCCTCTTCGCCCCCGCAGGATTCGTCAGCGGCCCCAGCAGATTGAAGATCGTCGGAAACCCAAGGCTGATGCGCGTCTTCGCCGCGTTTCTCATCGCGGGATGATGCGCCACCGCAAAGCAGAAACAAACGCCAAGCTCGTCAAGGCATCGCCGCTGCACCGCCGGCCCCGCCTCGATGTTCACGCCCAGCGCCGCCAGCACCTCCGCCGAACCGCGCCCAGACCGCCCGCGATTTCCATGCTTCGCCACACGCACCCGCACGCGCCCCCTCAGCGCCGCGGCCGCCGTCACGATCGCAGACAACGTCGAGATATTGAACGTCTTCCGAGCCCCCCCAGTGCCGCACGTATCGATCACGGTGCCCGAGAGCTGTTCGACCCCCACCATCGTCGCGTGCCGCCGCATCGCCCTCGCGCCGCCCACCAGCTCATCAACGCTCGCCCCCCGAGCCTGAATCAACGCCAGCGCCGCACCCATCTGCGACTCATCCAGCAAGCCACTCAGCACATCCTCAACAAACGCCTCCGCCTGATCGCTCGACAGCGACTCACCGCGAAGAAGCACCGAAAACTGCTCGCGAATCGGCATGGCCGGACGGTAGAAGGCAAACACGCGCGAGTCACCAAGAGTGCCACGATCATTCGGAGCGTTGGCGAAGAGATCATGGCCACCCACTCCTCCACAACGGCGCCTTCGAGTCTCCACTGCCACGCCCACCGCTTGTCTGCCGCCTCCGTCACCCCGCTCCCATTTCCATCGCCTCTTTGCTACGTTCATCTCCCTTTTCCTACCCCTTTGCCCTTCTCCTGCTTCCACCGCCTTTTTCCTCAGTCCGAAGGAATGCACGCTCGTAGCCGGGCGGCGAAGGAGCGAAGCGACGACACCCCCGGTGAACGCCCCATTTGACACGCAGTCCGAAGGACTGCACGAATCTCGCGGGAAGTACCCGCCCCAAACCCCACCACCAACGCCCGCCCACACTCCATCGCAAACATCGCCTCCTTTCCAAACACACCTCCCCAACCTGAACCCAAACCCCCGCTGCCGTCGTACTCTCTTCTGGATCGGTGCATCAAAGAAACTCCCACGCACCCAGCATCGGAGGCCAGTTGCCAGTCATCCCGGCCCAAGCAGTCAAGCGAGTAGCCCAGCGTGCCGCAAGGCGCGCCCTGGCATCGTCATCACTCCTGCTCGCGGGCCAAGGGCTCGCATGGGGCTCCGGCGCCGCGCTTGTCACGATCATCGCGCTCCGCGCCACGAGCAATCGCGCGTTCATCGGCTCAACCAACCTCTCCGAGAGCTGGCCCCTCATCCTCGCCGCCGGTGCAGCACTCGGAATCTCCGCGGGCCTCGCGCTCGCAGTGGCACGCCGCTGGACCATCGCGCACGCCGCGCTTGAACTCGACACACGACTGGGCCTCCGCGACCGCCTCTCCTCCGCGCTCGCGCTCAGCGCCGATCAATCCGGCCCCATCCCCGCGCTCGTCGTGCGCGCGGGCGAGTCCGCCGCTGATGGCCTCGACGTCCGCCGCGCCATCCGCATCGAGCCCGGACGCGGCTGGTACATCGGAGCGCCCCTCCTCGCGCTCGGCATCGCGGCGGGCCTCTGGATGCCACCCTTCTTCGCAAGCTCGAACTCATCCCTATTGCAGCCCCAGCTCACAGCCGAAGCCGCGCGGGCCGCAAGCGCGGACGTCGCGCAGCTCGCAACCCTGGCCGAGCAAGCGCTCAAAGCATCGCCCGATGATCCGCAAAGAGATCCCGCACTCGCGCGCGAGCTCGAGTCTCTCCGCGAGATCGAGCGCGAGCTCGCAACCGGCGTCGCCCGCGATCCAGGCACGCCCCTCCGCGCCGCCCAGGCCGCGGAGCAGATCGCAAAGTCCCTCGACCAAGCCTCTCGCGACAACGCCAAGGCCACCGACCAAGCCCGCGCCGCACTCGCAAACGCCGCCGCACGATCTCCCTCCGAGCCTCGCAAGCGTCCCGATTCACCCGCGGACGAATCATCGCTGCGTGACCAACTCGAAACCGGCAACATCGAAGCCGCGGCCGAAGCCCTCGACGATCTCGCCCAGACCGCGCCGTCGCTCACACCAGAAGAACGCGCGCGATGGGCCGCGGAACTCTCTGATCTCGCAAAGTCACTGCGCGAGCAAGAGTCGCTCGATCGTGCGCAGAATCCAGCCGAGTCTCAGGCCGCGTTGCAGACTCCCGATCAACCAAGCAGTACATCCCCATCGGCAGGCGCGCCCGCGACCAAGCCGGACACTTCACCCAGGCAGCCCAACGAACCCATCGCTTCAAGCACGCCACCACCCAGCGCTCGCACAAATGAGCCCGCCGATCCATCGCAGCCAAAGCCCGATGCCGCAGCCAATCCGCAGAGCCCGGCGAACAACGCGCCCCAACGCCCTCAAACGCCGCGCAACTCAGATCCGGCGCAGAGCACACCTTCGCAAACGACTCCGGATCAGAAGAATCCAGATCAAACGATTCCAGATCAGAAGACTCCGGATCAGAAGAATCCGGATCAGTCCACGCCGCCACAAATTGATCCCGCGCAGCCCGAGCCTTCCAAGCCGCAGCTCTCTGAATCAAGCCCAACCGAAGACCTCGCACGCTCACTCGATCGCGCGGCGGAACAACTTCGAAACGATCAGTCCAAGCCGCCCGACTCTCAGAGCACCAAGCCCAAGCCCGACGCCAAGCCAGACGCCAAGCCAAACACTCAACCCAGCGACAAGAACGAATCCAAGCCCAGCGAGCAACAGGCACCAACAACTCAACCCAGCGGCCAACCGTCGCAGCAGCCCTCATCACAAAGCACCGACCCATCGCAAGCACCGCAGCAGCGCGAGCCCTCCTCGTCCGGCACGCCCTCGCAGCAGCAGACCCCCTCGCAGTCCGGCTCGCAGAGCAAAAAGCCCGAGCCGCAGAAGTCACCCACGCCTCCAACACCCCAGCCCGCGCCCGGCCAAGGCCCACTCCCCGCGGGCCAGCCCTCAACCAACCCATCACAACCCACACCGCAGCAGCAGCCAGCAAGTCCCGATGCGCAGCAGCAAGGCCAGCCCGCGCAGCCCACCCCATCGCAAGATCGCTCGCAAAGCAAGCCCGCCGCGACCGAGAGCCAGCCCGCGCCCGCCAATCCTGATCAGCCAACCAAGCCAAACCAGCCAAACCAGAATCCCACATCAACACCCCGCGGCGAAGGCCAGCCCACCTCCGATCCTTCAAATCCATCCGCGCCCCCGTCTGGACAGCCGCCCGCCAACGACGCATCACCCAAGCCCTCACCAAGCGGCGAGCCAAGCAACACGAAGCAGCCAACGCCCGGCACCAAGCCCCAATCCACACCAACCCGCGGCACTCCCGAAACCGGCCAGCCCAACAACCAGACTCAACCAGGAGGCGAACTCCCCGAGCTCCCTAAGTCCGACGACGCCATCAAGGACCTCGCCAAGCGCCTCGCCGATGTCGCCGAGCAATCCAAGAAGAGCGAGCGTCAGGCAAGCGATGCACAGAAGCTCCGAGAGCGCGCCGAACGCATGGTGAAGGACGCCTCTCCGCAGGAACGCGAGCAGCTCGAACGCCTCGCCAAGGAGTTCCAGCGCGAGATGGACTCGCGCGGCAACCAAGGCCAACCGCCGCCCGATGCACCACCGCCCGGCTCCGGAACGCCCATAGCGCAGGACCCTCGCGCAGGCCGCGGCCCGATGTCCGCACCGCGCCAACCAACCGGCCCCAGTGCGACACAAACTGTCGACGCGCGCGATCGCCGCGCCGATCGTGACCGGCGCGGCCCGCGCGGCCAGCAAGTCCTCGCCGAGTGGCTGGGCGAGGGCGCGAGCGGACAAGCTTCTTCCGCCGCATTCGATGGTGCCGTGCGCGACGCCGCCGATGGCGTCGAGCGCGCCATCGAACAGCAGAGCGTTCCGCCCGGATACCAGGACCTCGTCCGCCGCGTCTTCCAACGCTACACCGAAGCCGCGAAAGCACCCACACCCACCACGCCCGCTACACCCGCCACACCCATCTCGCCCAAGCCCGCC
>JBBQGR010000044.1:0-11288 GCA_038323185.1 Phycisphaerales bacterium
ACAGCTCACGGACAATATGGATGAATGGCGATACGGTTCACCCAGCTAAAAAGATCTTTCGCTCACTTCCAGTTGCCGATCCGCCAAGCCAGTTCATGTACCTGAGATCGCGACTTGGCCAAATCGGCTCTGACTCCCTAAGCTGTCGGTGGACCGTATTGTCAACAAGTCAATCGTTGCCGATTGTTACGATGTACCAACAGCATCCTATGAGCCAATCCAAGCCGATCGTTCAGATTCACATTGTAAACACAATTTTGATTACGATTTCAATAGTGTTACTTGTTACCGTAGCGATTGTTGTATTAAAATGCGCTCTCGATTTGATCGAACTGCTGCGAATCGGCCGGCCGGCAAGTGGATGACCATGACAGGTCAACTGGACGCACAGCTACAACGATAACGGGAGTATGACGCTGAGGAGATGGAAGACAAGCGAAACCTTGCGGTGGGCCTGGCAGTCCGCCTCTTCAAATACGACCCGTTTGGCCGCATGAGGGCGGTTTTCTCCGACGAGAGTGATACTGACGCCCATCGCCGAGTACCACTACAACGGCCTTGGCCAGCGGATCATTTGGCGGTACGATGCCAACGCGAATGGAACCGTGGCCTCAACCAAGCGGTACTATTACATGTACGATGGTCGGTGGCGGATGGTGGGCGTCTTCCGCGATGCGGACTCGACGCCCATGGAGTCCTTCGTGTACCACGCGGCGGGGAATGCTGGGCGGGGCGGAGGGGGGTCGAGCTACATCGACAGCGTGGTCCTGCGCGATCGTGACACGACCAACGGGTGGTCTGGTGCCGCCGACGGCACGCTCGAAGAACGCCGCTACTACGTGCAGAACTGGCGTGCTGATGTGGTGGCGATGGCCAAGAGCGATGGCAACCCGCTGGAGTACGTCTTCTACTCGGCGTAGGGCGAGGCGACGGTGCATCCGATCGCGGATGTGGACATGGATGGTGACGTGGACAGCTACGACGCCGCAGCGGGTGCGCAAGTCGGCGACGGACCCCGACAATAAAAGGGATTTGGCGTGACGATCGGCGTAGGTTGTTGAACGAAGGGGAGGGTTCGAAGACCGCCTGGGACCGGCGGGCCACCCAAGGCGCGGGGCTGTCGCGCCGATTCCGTGTGTGGCCAATTCGCGGGGTTGAACGGCTCGATCAGTTGGTCGCCGCGCTCTGGACATCACCAATCGTTGAGTGCGACGCTGCACGCCGCAGATGCACGCGTTCAATCAGCACGAACCAGCGGCTCGCGCTTCTCGGCCACGCTGGTGGTGCTGGGTCCGCTGCTTGCTGGCGCTGAGAGTCGCAGCATCCGATCAATTGCGAGCAGCGCGAGCTCGCGAACCTTGGGATGCACGCTTACCTGGTTGATCACGCGTGCCTTGCCCGGCGCATCTGTCGGCAGCTTGCGACCCGTCAGGTGATCAAGCACCCAGAGCAGGTGCGGCTGATCGATGCGGTACATGGTGGTGCAGAGGCACTGGCAATCAGAGAGGATCCGGACGAAGACGCCTCGGGTCGCGGCCTTCGTCGCGATGCGCTGCACAAGGTTGTGCTCGGTCCCGATTGCCCATCGCGAGCCGGGTGCCGCGTCACGCACCGCCCTGATGATGAACTCGGTTGAGCCGTTGAGATCGCTCACATCAACTACTTCCTTCGCGCACTCGGGATGCACCAGCACGGTCGTGTGTGTGTTGGCCGCCGCATCGGCCGCGCGGATCTGTGTCACGTGCTCGGGCCTGAAGAGTTTGTGCACCGAGCAGTGACCGGCCCACAGGATGCCCCTTGCCGCAAGCAGGCGTTCGGGCGTTGTGCCGCCGAGTGCCTCGCCGCGGCGAGTCTGCTTCGGGTCGTACACCACCGAGTGGTTCATAACATCGACGCCCAGCGCCGCGAGCGTGTTGCGCCCGAGATGCTGATCGGGAAGGAAGAAGACCTTGATGTCTTCACCGGGCACGCCCGGCGTCTCGCCGCCCGCGAGCGCCCACTCGACAACCTGCTTCGCGTTGGTTGAGGTGCAGCACGCGCCGCCTCGCTCGCCGACGAAAGCCTTGATCGCTGCGGATGAATTGACGTACGTGATCGGGACGATCCGCCCTTTCCAACCCTGCGATCGGAGCGACTCATGCGCACGATCCCACGCGAGCACCGTGTCGTCGTACTGGGCCATGTCGGCCATCGAGCATCCTGCGGACATGTCGGGCAGGATCACCGCAACGTCTTCGGGCGTGAGCATGTCGGCCGTCTCGGCCATGAAGTGGACGCCGCAGAAGATGATGTACCGTGCGGATGCGCGGTCCTGGGATGTGGACCCTGGCGAGCTTGCGATCTGCGCGGCGATCTGGCTGAGCTTCAGCGAGTCGCCCGTCACGTCGGCGTGCTGGATGACCTCGCTCGTCTGGTAGTGGTGCCCGAGGATGACAAGGCTCGAACCAAGTTCACGCCGGCGCGTGGCGATCAACGCCGCAAGCTCGGCGCTGGGAGTTTTGATGTACACATCGGGAAGCGATGGCTGCCAGAGCATGCCGAATGATACGTGCCAAGTGGCGGCGGCGGCACGCGAGCGATCTGGCCACTACGCGGCCATGCGTGCCGCGGCGCGGGCCCCCATGCCCTTCGCGAGCGAGATGCCGACGTACTGCCGCTGCCCAGGCCCCTGCATCACCCGAAGCACAGTGCCGGGGCGCGAGTCCTCATCGTGCAGCAACGCGCGATCATCCCAGGCGATCAGGAGATCGATCTGGTCGCCGGGCTGGATCGCACGGGGGCAGTCAATGGTGAGCATCGCGCCGGCGAGCGAAATGTCGCGTGTTTCTGCCGCGAGGTAGCGCCCCGTCGGCGCGTGGCGCACCTTGCAGGGGCGCATCATCGCGTGACGTTTCTCATGACGGCGGTCGGGACGTGGCTCTGCGAAGTGGTCCTGGATCAGCATGGCCCGTATCTCCGCATGAACCTCGTGATCAAGATGGTCGAGACGTTCGAGATTGCTTGAACGTGCGACCGACGGTCGCTTCCCGCGTTGGCACTCTGAAGAATGCATCGGCGGTTGGCAAGGAGCCTTCAAGAACCGGACGCGGAAGATCGGAAGAATCGTGCGAGCCCGCCAGATCGAGACGACCCGACCTCCGATAACCGTCGCACTCTTGCCGCGCCCGGCGTGTTCAGGCGGGGCTCTCTATTGGCTCATAGATCGCATGGACGCGAATGCCCTGCCGCTCGTACACCTCACGCCGCGCGAGGATTGCACCCTCGTTGATCCATGAGCTGATCACGACATCGGTGACACCCGCTCGCGCCGCCTCTCGCGGCGAAACGACTGGCAGGCCGAGCAGGTCGGGTCGATTTGGGCGGCTCTGCCGGGGCGTTGCGCTGAGATCAAGCTGCGCCGGATCGTCATCACAGAACGCAACGATGACCGGTGCGTGGCTCGCGATGATGGGGAGCAGCTCGCGCGTGTGACGGCCCGTGCCATGGATCGCAACGCGCCGTCCGCCGAGCGCGCGGAGCAGTTCATCAAGCCGACGAGCCCCATGCGCGGGAACCGATCCGCTGGCGCCGGTGGAGTCCGTGGAAGAGAAGGCCCACGCGCGATCCATCGGCCACAGACGCCGCGGCGTGGCACCAACCTCATCAATCATGTGCATCGCCCGCGCGATGTGCTGCTCGATTGCGAATGCGCCCGCGGCCCGCTCTCGCGCCGCGCCCGACATCGCGGGGAGGTGCGCGATCGTGCGCACTACGCCACGCGCGAGCACGCGGCCGACGTCTTCCTCGGGCGCGTCATCCGCCGCGTGGACGAGCACGCCATGGACTCCATCTTCGATCAGCTCACCCTCCGCGCCGGCGGGCGTAGTCGCGACGGGCACGCAGCCGCAACGCATCGCCTCGATGAGCGCAATTGGGAGACTCTCATGGCGCGAGGGAAGCACGACGATGTCAGACGCGGCGTATAGGCCCTCAAGCTGGTTGTGCGTCTTGGGAAGCAGGCGAATCACACTTCGCGGCGTGCTGGCGCCGCGCACTGCGATCTCCGCATCGAGCTCCTGGCTTGCGGGACCATCACCGACGATCACCATCTCGTGCGCGATGCCCATCGCGAGCAGCTCGCGCGACATCGCTGGCAGCGCGAGCACACGCTTCTGGTATCGCTCAAGGCGTCCGGCGTAGATGAGCCGCAGCGGGCGCGAGTCCAGCGGGGTGCGCTCGACCAGCGTCGTGGGTCCGGGCGCGCCGTACGGGATGTGCCGCACCGTAACGCCACCGGCGCCGGGCGCGTCCGCGAGCGTGCGTGACAGGACGCGGGCGAGCCGATCCGTCACGGCCACACTCGCCGAGAGCGCCTGCGCAAAGTGGCGTTGTACGTGGAGGTCGTAGGGCGTGTCGGTGTGGACCCAGCCCGCGATGCGCACTCGCGACGCACGATCGGCCTCGGCATGCTCGGCCATCTCGCCGCGGAGCAGCGCGGCACAGAGCCCGTAGCAATCACCAAGGTGCGTGGGCGCGAGGATCACCGGCCCGATACCCGGCACCGCATCGACCGCACGCTCGTAGCCCGCGAGCATCGCGCTCGCGCGCTCCGGAATTGCGACCGCATCCTCCACGGGACCCAGGTGCGAAAGGTCCGTAACCTGCACGCGCGGATGAAGCCAGACGGACAAGGGGCGATGTCCCGGAGCGGGTGTGTGGAGGATGAGCCCGGCGTGACGGCCGAGCGCCGCCAGCCCGTTCACAAGACGCACGGCCCATGTCGCGATGCCGCTCGCGGTGAGGCCGCCGGGGAGCGCGATGATGAGCGCGGCGTCGCGTGCGGATGGCGCGGGGCCTGGCGTGGCCGAAGAGTTCGAGTCGGTGGTGTGCTTTTCGGACTTCACGGGCGGATTCCATCATCGGCGGCATCGCCATCCCACTGGAGGGTGAGTGTACGAGCGGCGCGGAGAGTTTTGAGTCGGCAGTGTGGTGCGGCGTGGTCACTGCCGCGCGCTGAGGATCCAGTCGCAGACCTCGCGGACCGCGCCGTGCCCGCCGGGGCGAGTTGTTGTCAATTGCGCGATGCGGAGCACCTGCGGATACGCGTCCGCGACCGCGATGGGCATGCCGACATGCCCCATGCACTCGAGGTCGTTGAGATCGTTGCCCACATACGCGACGCTCGCAGCGTCGATTGCGCGATGCGCGAGGAGGGCCTTGAGCGCGGTGAGCTTGTCGTCGATTCCTTGCATGCACTCGATCTTGAGCTTGCGGGCTCGCGCGGACACGACCGGATTCTCTTCCTTTGAGAGGATGAGGAGCGCGAGGCCCGCATCGCGCAGCATGCCGATGCCCAGACCATCCGAGCGATTGCAGAGCACGCCCTCGGTGCCGTCCTGCATCACCATCACTCGGTTGTCGGTCATTACGCCGTCGAAGTCAAAGACAATCAGTCGCAGCTTCGCGAGATCGCGGCGGTGCGCGGGCGTTGGCTTTGTGATCGGTCTGGTCGCGGCTTTCTTTGGGCTCTTCTTCACGCTCGTATCCGTGGCCGGAGGGCCGTGTGGTTGGGTGCTGTGCTACGCCGCTCGCGGCTGCTGGGCACAGGGCTGTGTCGCCCACGCCTCAAGGTAGAGAACGTCGGGCGCGGGCTGATCGAAGGCATCGCTGCGCAGCTCGGGCAGCAGGCTCTTGCGGCAGGCGGAACGATACATCCCATCGAACCCCGCGGCTCGCAGATGGTGCATGATCGTTTCGTGATCGAACCAGGTGGACGCGCCGGGACCGGCGCGCCGCAACCAAGCGGCGAACCGCTCGCCCAGCGGGCGCGAGGGCCCTCTATCCGAAATGCCCACGCCCTGATGTGCCGCGCCCTCCTGCCGTTCGAAGTACGCCTCGTCGCGCTCGGCGAGCGCGCCGACCGCCGCGGCCATGTCGCGCACGACGATGCGCAGCAGCCCGCCATCAAAGAGCGTCGAGGAATCGGCGGACTCAACGGGCGCGCCGGGCTTGAGCACACGCCGCCACTCCGCGAGCATCGCTGGCAGTCGCGGCGCGGCGGCGGTTTCGAGCGTGAACGCGGCGTAGATCATGTCGACCGACGCGTCCGCGTACGGAAGCGTCTTTCGCGTCACGTCGAGCTCGATGGCCCAGTTGATCGATGCGTCGCGGATGGGGCCGGTGCCGATGAGCGTCCAGCCTGCGGCGGCCGCGGCGCGCCGCGCCGATGCCGAGCGGCCCGAGAGCGGCGACTCAACGCTCAGGTCAAGCCGGATGCTGTGGCGGCGGGACGCGCTGGCACGGGGCAGACCTTCGTCGAGGTCCGCAGAGTGCGTGGTGGATGCCGTGGGAACGGCGTTCGCGGAGTCTTGGGACATCTGGTTTCGCAACGCCACACACCCCAGACCCACGATTCCAACGCACCCAAAAGGTGCGATGCGCGCCCGCCAAAGGCAACCGCGATGGCAGTAGCGCGCGGTTCTGGGACCGTGGGCGGCGACACGTGTGGCGGCGCGACGCTAGGAGGTCGCGATTACTTCTGCAGGCCGCGGTCGATCACCTTATCGACCTCTGTGGCCACATCGAACTGAAAGTCTTCGTCGGGGATGCTCGCGTCGTCGGCCTTGGCCTTAGCGGCGGCGATGAATGTGCGGACTTCCTCGATCGTGGCAGACTGCTTCAGCTCGAACTGTCCGTTCTGGCCGCGTGTCGCGACGGAGGCGAGCACATCGTCCATCGCGGTGGATGAGATCTTCTCTTCGACGACGCCGCGGGCGAAGCGACCAATGCTGCGCTGCGCCGCGGCCTTCTCCTCGGTTGTGAGGTCGGAGGGCTCAACGAGCTTGGAGCTCGCGGCGTAGACGGTCGCGAGCGGGATGAGCGGGCTCTGCTCGATGGACTGCATGATCTGGACGATCTGCGGGAAGGTGAGCGTGCCGTTCTTGAAGTCGTCGGCGAGGCCGGTCATGCGTGTGGTGAGGCGGTCCTTCTGATCCTGCGGAAGTGAGGACTCGCTGATGGCCTGGACCGAAGCGGTCTTGATCGTGCCCGCGACGAAGCCGCGCCATGTCATGGCGACGAAGATGCCAAGACCGATGACCAAGACGAGTATGACCGCGACGGCGATGAGGCAGCCCTTCAGGACGCTGCCGCGGCGGTTGGGGAGCACGAAGCGCTGGGTCCGGGGCATGGCTGGAGTGGCTGGCGTGACTGGACAATCTGGCGAGCGTGGCGCGGTAGCGATGATGGTCGTGCGATCGAGTGTTTGCTGCATGGAAGAAAGCTCCGGTCTGGCCCATCGGAATCGTCCGCGAGTGCGGCGAGGGACGAGTCTATGGGGGCGGCGGCAGCGGCGCGGATTAGGCCGAGAGAACCGGGCTTGAGGCGGGTTGCGCTCGCGTCATCGGAACTGGACGCCGCGCTCGGGATCGATGCAGAGCTTGAAGCCCTCATCGGCGATGCCGAGGATGCGCAGATTGCGGCGATTGGCGGTGAAGGCAAAGTCGAAGAGATCGCCGACGACGGGGATGGCGCCGCCCACGAGATCGATCGCGACGTTGCCGAGCATGGAGGCGACCTGCGTGCGGCTCGCGCCGAGGCGGTGGCCTTCCCACACGATGTAGAGGGAGACGGCGGTCGAGATGACATCGCCCGCGACGGGCACGAGGCCGATGAGCGGATCAAGGCCAATGCGCTTGTTCGTGCCGGGAAGCTCGATGCAGGAATCCATGAGGCGAGCGATCAGGCGGAGGCGCTTCATGCGGCGGGCCCGAGTCGCGGCGAGATTGGGCCGCGGGGTTGCGGCACGATCGTCACGTTCATCACGTGCGCCGTGCCATGCGCCGGTGGCGGTGTTGTTCACTGCTCTGGTGAGTGCGGGGAGGAGGCCGTCGTGGTGGCAAGTGAGAGTGGACATCTCCATCTTGTTCGGGAAGCCCGCCGCGGGTTTCGTAGGTTATTTCCCTGTGGCGAGAACCAGGTCAATCTCGACGCTGACGGCCGGGGCGATGCGCTTGCGCACCGCGATGGCGTCGTTACTGATGCCGAAATCAGCGAGCTGGATGTCGAATGTGGCGCGCAGGCGAAGGAGGTCGCCCTCGGCGACGCTGCGGGTCGCGTCGCTGGCGGGGATCATGATGAGCGTCACGCGGGGGATCTCGATTGCGCGTGTGACACCGCGCAGCGTGAGCTCACCGATCAGTGTGGCCTCGCTGCCCTTGCCAGCAGGAACTTCAACGGAGCGAACGTTGCGGACTTCCTTAATGACGAGGTCGATCCACGGGGACTTTGCCTCGTTGAGCCAGGCGTCGGTCGTGATCTCAGCGGCGAGGGTCGCATCGGCGGGGACGAGGTTTCTGGCCGCGAGGCGGAGGTGGGCACCGGCGAGGGTCGAGCGTGCTTCGGCCGGGCCTTCGATGGCGAAGGCGCGGATGTCACGCGCGGTGGCGGTGATGGTCTCGAGCGCGCCCTTGCTCGTGATGATCGCGGCACGCTGCTGGCCCTTCAGGGCACGATACTGGCGGCCGCGCGATGCGAGCTCCTCGGTGGGCTGCGGCTCGGCGGGGTCGGACTTGGCAGAAGAGTTGGACGGGGTGGACTGGGCGGACGCCGTTTGCGGGTCGGTTGGCTGTGCGGCGGTTGGCGATGGCGCGAGAGAGAGCGTCGCCAGGCCGAACGCGAGGAGGACCGACGCGCGGCGATTAAGAGCCATCCAAGAGTGGTTTGAGATCGTGGAGCGAGCCATTGAGAGAGGTTAGACGCTTGGGGGGCGGGATGGTTGCTGGAAAGGGGCTGAGCAATAGGACCTAGGCAACTGGCATGAGGGAGGAGAAATGCGGAGAGCGGAGTTGGGGCGAACTTGGGGTTGGGTGGGGCGTCTAAGTAGTGAGGCGTCCTGACACGTCCTGACACGCAACCGTGCGACCGCTTAGCATCCTTGGCTTTGATCACACTTCTGCGAGATTCACGATGACTGTGCTTTCACTTCTGAGTGCGTTGATGGCGGCGATGCGGATGGTTCTGCTGCTTGCGGGGCTTTCGCTTTCGGAGCAGCCGGTGGGTGAGAAACCTGCGGCGAAGCCCGCCGCGCAACCGTTGGGTCAGCCCGCTGCGCCGCTGGCGACTCCTGCGGATGCCCCCACGGTTCCTCCCGCGACGGCACGCGCGCCAGATGGGCTGGCGTTTGCGGACGCCGCAGCGTTGCTGGATGCGCTCGAGCTTGCAGATGCAGGGCTGACCTCGCTTCGCGCTGATGTGCGCTACGACAAGATCTTTGAGGATCAGGGGGATCGCCAGACACGGTTTGGGCGTTTGATGTTCCGGTCGCTGCCGCCATTGACGGAGGGCGGCCCAGAGAACCGGAGCTTTGCGCTGCTGATTGATGAGCTGCTGCTGGGGACTCGCAGCGAGAAGAAGCTCACGATGATCGTCTTCAACGGCGAGTGGTTTGTCGAGAAGGTGCCAGCTGAGAAGCGGTTCACCAAGCGCCGGATCGCGAAGCCCGGCGATGTGTTTGATCCCTTCAAGGTTGGTGAGGGGCAGTTCCCGCTGCCGATCGGGCAGAAGAAGGCCGACATCCTCTCGCGCTTTGATGCGAAGCTGCTTCCCGCCACCGAAGGTCTGGATGGCGATGATGCCAAGGAGACGGCGGAACTGCGGGCGTTTGTCGAGGGCACGTACCAGCTCAGGCTGACGATCCGGCCCGAGCTTCGTGCCGCGGCCGAGATGCGCGAGATCCGCCTGTGGTACAAGCCTCAGCGGCGCGCGGATGGATCGGTGCAGCTCTTGCCGCGGCTGGCGCGTACGACGCACCGCGGCGGGACACTCTCGCTTGTGAGGCTGCTGAACGTCACGATGAATCAGGCGTTTGATGGCGACCCGTTCGACGTTTCGAACCCGCCCGCAGACTGGGAGATCAGCATCCAGGACGAACTCGCGGCGGTGGACGGACGATAGTAGTTGGACGGTGGTGGATGTACGAACAGCGATGAGATGTGATGAGGCATGTCGGTGCACGATGAGGCACGATGAGGCATGTCGGGGCACGTCAGGGCATGACGGGGCATGACGGGGCGTGACGGTGTTGGTGCTGAGGATGCGAAGGGCGCGATGGAGGTCCGACTTGCGTGCACATCTGCTCGACTCGCGTTGGTCTCTTGGTGTTGCGGTGGCGTGGCTGAGCACTGTGGCGGCGGTCCATGCTGGGGAGGGCGCGAGCGGCGGCGCGGCGCGGGTTGTGGATGCGGCTACGCGCGTGGCGGGCGTGGCTGGTGCCACAAGTTCCGCGCGCGTCATCGCGCGGCAGCCGGAAGATGCGGGCGAGGCTGCAGCGCAGCCAGCGGGCCCGATGGCAGCGCCCAAGACAGCGGCTGCGGTGCGGCGGTTGCTTGATGCGGACTACTTGTCCGAGGATGAACGGCGCGGGCTGCGGATTCGGCATGGGCTCTGGGAGTCTTCGGATCTTGTGGAGCCGCGTGAGGTGGCGCGGGCGGCGCTGCTTGATGGGCGCTATGACGACGCGGCGCTGCGCAGCGCGGAGGCAGACCCGCTGGATCGCGCGGAGGGGCTGCTTCGGAGCGGTGAGGCTCGCGAGGCGATGACGATCCTTGAAGGTGCGGCGGGAGCGGCGTCCGCGCGTGCGCTGAGACTGATCGGCCGCGCACAGATGGATGTTGGCGAGCTTGATGTGGCGGCGACAACGCTGGGCAGGCTTGCCTCGCGCGTCTTTGAAGATTCTGTAGCGAGTGCGGATGATCTTGCGGAGGGTGTGCGCGGGCTGGTGCTGCTGGCTCGTTTGCGCGGGGCCGAGGGTGAGGGAACGATTGGATATCAGCAGATGATCGATGCGCTGGCGCGCGGGCGCGAGCAGCTTGATCGACTCTCGTGGAACGTGCTGCTTGCCGAGGCGGAGTTGTTCTATGAGAAAGATAAGTTCTCGGAGGCGGGCGAGGCGCTGCAGTCGGCGCTCGCGCTGAATCCGCGGCTGGCGGAGGCGTGGTACCTCGCGGGGCGGATGTCGGTGGATGGGTTTGACTTTCCGCGAGCCGAGGCGATCGCGAAGCGGCTGGATGAGCTGGCCAACAGCGCGGAGAGGCCATCGATCCAGGCCGCGATCGTGCGTGCGGCGGTTCTGATGCGAGAGAATGAGGGCGCGCAGGCCGAGGCCGCGCTCGCGAGCAGGCCCAGGGCGCTCAGTCGGAGCAGCTCACGCCGACTCAACCGTTGACTTAACCCAGGTGCCGGGCGATTGCCGCGTATCCGCGGGGCCTCGTACGTCAGATCCCCGTCCATCACGATCCAGCGCCTACGTG
>JBBQGR010000045.1:0-11248 GCA_038323185.1 Phycisphaerales bacterium
GGTGGTAGTCGCAGCGATTTGGTGCAGGCCACTGGTTCTCAAGCAGAAGCGTTATCGCCCCTTTCGTTCTTCTCGATCTCTCATAGAATGAACTCTCATGGCGATCGGCTCTCTCCTGCTCCAGCGCGGCGTTCTGACCAAGGCCCACCTCGATAGGGCCGTGGCGGAGCAGCGCGTCAGTGGCGAGCGCCTCGACCGCGTCCTGATCCGACTCGGCCTCGCAAGCCGCGATCAGGTTCTGGCCGCGGTCGGCGACCAGTTCCACATGCCCGTCGTGGACCTCACGACGATCTCCGTGGATCCATCGGTCCTCTCGGCCCTCCCCGCCAAGCTCATCTTCAAGCAGCGCTGCGTCCCGATCGCCAAGGAGAATGGCACGCTGAAGATCGCCACCAGCGATCCATATGAGCTCAGCGTGCTCGACGAACTGCGACTCCTCACCGGCTGCACCATCGAGCTCGTGCTCGCAGACGACGACGACCTCGCAAAGTTCATCCGCGCCAACTACGGCGTCGGGTCCGACACGCTCGACGCGATGGCCGGCCTCGATCGTGCGAGCGGAGTCGAGCTTAAGCCCAAGGACGACGACGCCGACCAGGCCCAGGAAGCCTCCGTCATCCGCCTCGTAAGCGACCTCCTCGCAGAGGCCGTCGACCAGCGCGCAACCGACGTTCACATCGAGCCCTACGAGCACGAGCTCGCCGTCCGCTACCGCATCGACGGCGTGATGCAGCGTGCCAACATCCCCCCCACCATCCACCGCTTCGCTGGCGCCATCGTCTCGCGCCTCAAGATCATGGCGTCGCTCAACATCGCCGAGAAACGCAGGCCACAGGACGGGCGAATCGCCTTCCGCCATCGCCCTGCCAATGGTGGCCCGGTGCAGGAGTTTGACCTCCGCCTCTCGATCATTCCGATGCTCTTTGGCGAGGGCGTCGTGCTGCGGGTGCTCAGCAAGACCGCCGTACTTCTTCCCCTCACCGATCTTGGCATGCCCATCGGCATCCGCGGCACCTGGGAGAAGCTCATCGCGCGGCCGCACGGCATCCTGCTCGTGACGGGGCCAACGGGTTCGGGCAAGTCCACAACGCTCTACGCCTCCCTCAACCAGATCGTCTCCGACGAGATCAAGGTGATCACCGTCGAGGATCCTGTTGAGTACCACGTCTCGGGCGTGAACCAGATCCAGGTGAACCACAAGGTCGGCCTCGACTTCGCCGCGGGACTGCGCTCGATCCTTCGCCATGACCCCGACGTCGTGATGATTGGTGAGATCCGCGACAAAGAGACCGCCGACACGGCGGTGCAGGCATCGCTCACAGGGCACCTTGTCCTGTCAACGCTGCACACCAACGACGCCGCGGGAAGCGTGACACGCCTACTCGACATGGGCGTTGAGCCCTTCCTTGTCGCGTCAACGCTCGAGGGCGTGATGGCCCAGCGCCTCGTGCGCCGCATCTGCAAGGAGTGCGCCGCGGACTACGTCCCCGAGCCAGAAGACCTGCCCAAGGACCTCAAGCTCGCGCCGGGCCAGATCCTTCGCCGCGGCGTCGGCTGTCGCGAATGCCGCAACACCGGATTTCGAGGGCGCCTGGGTGTCTATGAGTTGCTGCACCTCTCGGAAGCCTCACGGCACCTCGTCATCGAGCGAGCCAGCGCCCCCGCGCTCGCGGCAGTCGCACGCAAAGAAGGCAACATCTCAACGCTCATCGAGGACGGCCTCACGAAGATTCGCGAGGGTAAGACCACAATCGAAGAAGTCCTGAGCGCCATTGCAGAGTGATCCAAGCACGACCACTCCGCGAATCGCGGCTTCCCGCTCCCGCTTCTTCCCGCTCCTCGCTGCCTCGCTCAATCGCTGCCTCGCTTTCCCCTACCCAATCTTCGTCAGCCGCGCATACTCGAGCACGAGCGTCTTCCTCCCGACGCCCTTGAACTCAACCTCGACTCGCGCGCCAACGCCCGGCGTCACCGACCGCACAACGCCCACGCCAAACTGCGGGTGCCGCACGCTGCTCCCGACCGGGAAGGGCACGTTCATCGTCGCCATCCGCGCGGGCGCCCTCGGCTGCGCGGGCTCGGCGTTTGCGTCGTCGGCCTGCTCCGCGTCCCACTCGCTCCCCGCCAGATCCGCGTACGCGTCCGACTGGTCGCTGATGACCATGTGCTCCTTGGGCATCTCGCTGAGGAAGCGGCTGGGGATGGTGCGGTCGATCATGCCGCGCACCGTGCGGTACTTCGCCGCCGTCATGAGCAGCCGCCTCATCGCGCGCGTCACGCCAACGAAGCACAGCCGCCGCTCCTCCTCCATCTCGCGCTCGCTGCTCTGGTAGCCGGAGATGGCCCGCATGTGCGGCAGCATTCCCTCTTCCATTCCGATTATCGCCACGCCATGAAACTCAAGGCCCTTCGCCGCGTGCAGCGTCATGAGCGTGATGCTTCCCTGCGACGGATCCACCGCGTCCGCATCAGCAACCAGCGTGACACTCTCGAGGTACGCCCGCAGCATCGCCAGCAGCGGCGGCGTCTGAACGAGCTCGCCCAGCGGATCCGCGCCGGCCTGCGGCGCTTCGTTCGCCGCGTCGCTCGCGGGGTCATACTCAAGCTCAAACTGGCGCGCAGAGCTCACAAGCTCATCGAGGTTGTCGATGCGTTGCTCGTCAGCCTCGTTCTTGCTCGTCGCTGCCTGCTTCACGTACATGTCGCGCAGCCCCGACTCGCGCACGACCCGATCGACCAGATCGGCAAGCGAGCCCGAGATCGCCTCACCCATGAACGTGCCGCCGCCGGTCCACCTGTCCACAAGCTCGAGGAACTTGATGCATCCATTCCGCGAGCGGCCCGAGAGCTCCGGATCTCGCACGCACTCGCGCACCGCCTCGAGCATCGGCATCCCTTCGCGATCCGCGAAGGCCTCGATCTTCTCGACGGTCGAATCGCCAATGCCGCGCGTGGGCGTGTTGATGATGCGAGAAAGCGACACGCCATCGGCCGGATTCGCCACCACGCGCAGGTACCCCAGCGCGCTCCGCACTTCCTCACGCTCAAAGAACGCCGTGCCGCGTGCGATGGTGTAGGGAATCCCAGCCCCGCGGCAAGCATCCTCGACCACGCGCGACAACGCGTTGGTGCGGTAGAAGATCGCCATGTCCTTCCACGCAACCGCGCCCGCCGCGGAAGCGCCAACCACCGCCTTCGTGCTCGGCCCGCCATCGTGCAATCGCTTGAGCCAGTTCACCACAAGCTCGGCCTCATGCCGCTCATCGCGGCAGAGCGCCGCCTCAACGGGCTCGCCCCCCGCACGGCGCGTGAAAAGATCCTTGTGCTTGCGCAGCTTGTTGTTGCGGATCAGCGTGTCGGCGACCGCGAGGATCGGAGCGGTCGAGCGAAAGTTCTCGCCAAGCGTGATGACGCGGCACCCCGCGTAGTGCTCCTCGAACTCCAAGATGTTCGCAATGTCAGCCCCGCGCCAGCCAAAGATCGACAGGTCCGGATCACCCACCACGCAGAAGTTGGGCATGCGCGACGCGCGCGCGGCACTTGCGCCACCCCCTCCCCCTCCCCCTCCCCCGCCGCCCCCACCCGCAATCAGCGACGCGATCAGGAACTGCGCGTGGTTCGTGTCCTGATACTCGTCCACCATCGTGTACTGCCACCGATCCTGGCACGCCTGCCGCACCCGCGCATCATCCCGCAGCGCCCGCGCCGTCAGCAGCAGCAGATCATCAAAGTCCACGGCGTTGGCCCCGCGCAGCGCCTTCGTGTAGCCGCTGTAGACCTTCGCGACCATCTTCGATGAGAAGTCGTGCGCCCGGGCCGCGAACGCGTCCGCATCAAGCAGCTGGTTCTTCGCGGTCGAGATCGCGCTCAGCACGCTCCGCACCGGGAAGTTGCTCGTCGCGAGCTGCAGCGACTCGATCACCTTCTTGCACAGGCTCGATTGGTCGCTCGTGTCATAGATCGTGAAGTCTTCTTTCAGCCCCGCGCTCGCGGCGTGCTTGCGCAGCAGCCTCGCGCACAATGCGTGGAACGTCGTGACCGTGAGCCCGCGTCCCGCGCGGCTCTCGTGACCACCCAGAATGGTCGCAACACGCTCGCGCATCTCACCCGCCGCCTTGTTGGTGAAGGTCAGCGCGAGGATCGACCACGCCGGCACGCCCATCGAGATGAGGTACGCAATCCGCCGCGTGATGACGCGCGTCTTGCCAGAGCCCGCCGCCGCGAGGATGAGCACCGGGCCCTCCGTGTGCACGACCGCCGAGCGCTGCGGATCGGTCAGTCCTTCGAGCAGCTCCTGGCTCGCGGGCGCGGCGGATGGCGCGGAAGGGGCGGATGGGGCCTCGTGCGAATCGCTCGATGGCGTTGGACCGCCCGCGCCGCTCGATACTTCCGTGTGCCACCGGCCTGTTCGCTTCTGCGTCATCGCTGCGGCTCCGCCCTTGATCCCGGCCATCCTTCGCCGTGTGCTGGAGCGTATCCGAGAGGCAGGCCCCGATCACGGCACCGACATGCTCGGATGCTGAGCCCTCGGACTTCGCCGCACGTGTCGCGTGCCGAGCTTCATCGATACTCAGCTCGGCGAGTGCCCCTGCTCGCCATCGGCTTCGGCAGATGATCCCGCAGCGTTCGCGGCGGGACGCTGGCCCGAGAACGAGCGTGTCACGAGCGAGATCCCTTCCGGCAGGGCTTCCTGAACCCGGGCCAGCACATCGCCCGCGATGCGGCGAGAAAAGAGCGTTCGACGGCTCTTGCCCATGATCAGCGTGTCGCAGCCGAAGGTCACGGTGTAGTCGAGAATCTCATCGGCGATGTCGGTGGCGGTCACGTAGATCGGGAAGAAGGGCACACCCGCGCGGCGTGCGATCGTCGCGACGGTGCCAAGCGCTTCCTGCGCGCCGGGGTCGTCCTCAAGACGCGGGATCTGTCCGGGTTGCACGTCGAGCATGCGCAGCGTGCGGACGTAGATCGTGAAGAGCGCCGCCTGCCTCCGCTTCGCGAGATCCACCGCGAACTCGGCGTTGTCGCGTCCGCGTGCGGCGAGCATGATGCGAGCCTTGGATGCGGGCAGCTGACGCGAGGCGTCCTTGATCTCCTGCAGCCACCCCGCGGCGGGCGCGGGCAGGGGCTCACGCGTCGCGTTCGCCGCCGCGCCACGCCTTACGAAGAACCGCGCCATCAGCACGGCCACGATGATCGAGCCCGCGAAGTACGCCGCGTGAGGCTTTGCGTAGACGATTGTGAGACCAATCGCCGTCATCAGAATCCCGATCGCCAGCAGCCCGCGCCGCTCCCACGGGCCGATTGGGAGCTCCTTGCTATGCCAGCAGCAGAGCATGTTGATCGCGATGGCGCCCACCACGCCAATTGCGTAGAGCTCACTCAGCGCCTTGTCGTCGTGCACGAAGACCAGCACGAGCGCCGGGAACAAGCAGCTCAGCACCAGCCCCACCCATGGCACACCGGAGTAGTTGAGCCTCGTCAGGCTCTGCGGCAGCTCGCCGTCCTTCCCCAGCGCATAGAAGACCGAAACCATCGCCATGATTGCCGTGTTCACTGCGCTCAGCAGCAGCAGACCGAAGACAACTCCCGACACCATCGCGATCGCGTCGCCAGCGGAGTCACCGAAGATCCGGGTTGCGGCATGGTCGGCCAGAACCTTCACCGCCGTCTGGCGATACTCCAGCACTTCGGGCGTCTGGTCGCGGATCGCCTCGAACGCGGCGAGCTGCTCCGGAGTCGCGCCCGCACGCGGCTGGAGTCCGTCCGACAGCCCCATCCGCTCCTGGAACCGGACGAAGTCCGGCGTCGTCGTATCAATCCGCCCCGGCAGGGCGTTGATCGCAATGCCGAAGATCATGTTGAGCAGGATCACCTCGATCAGCACCGGCCAGATCGTTCTCTTCGCCGTCCGTTCGACCGGCTGCTTCATGAGGCCCGTCATGCTCGCGACCGCCTCGACGCCCGCCAGCGCCAGCACGATGCGGACCAGACTCTCCCACATCTTCCAAGCGCTCTCGACACCATCGACCGTCGGCTTTGCGCTCCGGAGCCCCTCGGGCAGCAGCGGGATGCACATGACGCCGATGAAGGCCGACATCAGGATCGCCGCGACCGCGATCACAAGCGACAGCCGGCCAGCCGAGCGGGCGCCGAGCCAGTTCACCACGCCCAGCACAACGATCGTCCCGATGGACGCCGACACAATCACGACCTTGCTCTCGACCCCGAAGTAATGGAAGGCCTCGACCGCGGAGAGCGCCGCCGTCACGATGAAGTCGCAGATCAGCAGCGTCGCGGCGATGACCGCAAGCAGCGGGCTGACGCGCCGGGCCGCGGAGTAGACGCCGCCGCCATCAGGGAAGCACCGGCAGACAATGGTGTAGCCCCACGCGACCGCCGCCATAATGAGCGACATCACGCCGAGGTAGTAGATCGAAGCGTGGCCGGTGAAGTAGAAGGCAAGGCCCAGAACGTAGAGGCGGCTGGTTCCCCAGTCTCCGAACAGGAGGGGGCCCGAGTGGACCCAGCTGAGCGTGCGTGGTCTGCTTTCGGCTACGAGCATGACGGTGAGAGCATAGAGGAGTTGGAGGTCCGGTGCGCGGCGGGGGCATCGAGCCCGGACGGGCCTACTTCACCAGACGCTCGAAGCCCTCGATCATGCGGCCGATGCCCTCATAGACCTGCCAAGGTGTGGCCGCGGCGTCCATGTAGGCGGGGGTCGTGATCAGCTTGTTGCTCTCGTCGACGAAGGCCTCCGTCACGCCCTTGGCGATGTTCGATGAGCCCATCGTGGCGATGGCCTCCGCGGTGGCGGAGTCGGTTCCGATGGTGACCTTGCAACCTGGTCCACCCGCACGGGTGCCGAGCACGCGGGCCGCGAGGACCGGCGCGATGCAGCAGAGGGCGATGGGCTTCTTCGCGGCGTGGAAGGCCTTGATCACGCGTTCGACGTCTGGCTGCACCGTGCAGTCGGAGCCTTTGGTGCCAAAGTCGCAGAGGTTCTTCGCGGCCCCAAACCCGCCGGGGAAGGCCAGGCCGCCGAACTCGAGCGGGTTGAGTGAAGCGAGCGGCTTGATGTCGCCGCGGGCGATTCGGGCGGCCTCGACCATCATGTTTCGGGTCTGGCCGCTGACGCTCTTGCCCGTGGCGTGGTTCACGACCTCGGCCTGGGGCGCATCGGGCGCGAAGCACTGGATCCCGACGCCAAGCCGCGCGAGATGGATCAGGAGGCTGACGGACTCATGGATCTCGCTCCCGTCGGCGCGGCCCGAACCGGAGAGGACAACGGCGACGCGTTTGCACATGGTCGAGGCTCCTTACTGCGTGCGAAGACGGCGGCTGTACCGCGGGTGACATGCTATGAAGGGCGGCGGCTCCGGCGCGATGCCCAGAATCTGGCTATCTTCCCCGCCATGGAACAGGTTGCTGTCTGCTCGTGGTCGCTCCAACCCACCGGTCCCGGGGACCTGGTCGACAAGGTTCGTCGCTGCGGTGTGGGTGCGGTCCAACTCGCGCTGGATCCAGTTCGAAGCGGCGCATGGAGTGAGGCCGAGACGATCTCGCTTCTGCGCGCTGCTGGCATCGGCATCGTGTCGGGGATGATGGGGACGATCGGGGAGGATTACTCCACACTCGAGACGATCCGCGAGACGGGTGGCGTTCGGCTTGATGCGAACTGGGAAGCAAATCGCGAGGCAGCGCAGGCGGTCGCGGCGATGGCACGGCGCGTGGGTCTTTCGCTCGTGACATTCCATGCTGGTTTCCTGCCACACGAAGCTGGCGATCCGGTTCGAGCGATCATGCTGGAGCGGCTGCGCGCGATCGGTGAGATCTTTGCTTCCGAGGGTGTGGGCCTGGCGCTCGAGACGGGCCAGGAGGACGCGGCCACGCTGGTTGCGGTGCTTGATGAGCTGGCGAAGATGGGTTGTCGTGTGGGTGTCAACTTTGATCCAGCGAACATGATTCTGTACGGCATGGGCGATCCGCTCGCGGCGCTCGCGCTGCTTGCGCCGCACGTGCGGCAGATTCACGTGAAGGATGCGATCGCGAGTGCGCAACCCGGCTCGTGGGGTGAGGAAGTGGTCGTGGGCACGGGCGCCGTGGCGTGGCGGGAATTCTTCGTGTTGGTTCGAGAGCGGTGCGGCGGTGTGGGGCTTGTGATCGAGCGGGAAGCGGGAACGCGCCGCGTCGAGGACGTGATCGCGGCGAGGCAACTGGTTGAGGCGATTTGGCCGCGCACGTCGGCGCGGCAGGAGCATGGCCGTGGCTGAGCGCTCGACACGTACGAAGACTGCTGGCGTTTCCGGACCGAGTGCGGCCCGGCCCATCGCGATTGGTGTGATCGGGCTTGGTTTCATGGGCACGACGCATGTTCGCGCGTACGCATCTGCGGCGGCGGCGGGCTTTCCGTGCCGCCTCGCGGCGGTCTGCGATCCGGATCCGAAGCGCCGCGTGGGGCAGATCAAGGTGCAGGGGAACATCGGTCCCGGCGGACGGCAGCGCCTGTTCGATCCTGCGACGGTGCGCGGCTATGAGCAAGCACGTGACCTGATTGCTTCGCTCGAGATCGATGCGGTGAGCATCTGCACGCACACCGACACGCACGTCGATCTCGCGATCGCGGCGATCCGCGCCGGGAAGCATGTGCTGGTTGAGAAGCCGGTGGCGCTGCGATCTGCGGAGGTCGCGCGGCTGGATCGTGAGATTGGTCGGGCCCAGGCGCGGGCGGCCTCGCGCAGTGAGCGTGCGCCGATCGTCATGCCCGCGATGTGCATGCGCTTCTGGCCTGGGTGGGACACGCTGGCAGACGCGATCCGGGAGCAGACGCATGGGCGGCTGCGCTCGCTCACACTGACACGCATCGGCAGCGGGCCGGCGTGGTCCGCGGCTTTCTATCGCGATGTCTCGCGCAGCGGCGGTGCGCTGGCGGATCTGCACATTCATGACGTGGACTTCTTGTGCTGGACGCTGGGCGTGCCGTCGCGAGTTTCTTCGGGCGGGACGATCGAGCACCTGACGACGACGTACGCGTTTCCGGAGGCCGGTCGTGCGCGTGGCGTCGGGCATGTTGCGGCTGAGGGCGCGTGGGACCTGCAGCCCGGCGCGGGGTTTCGATGCCGCTACCTCGCGTGCTTTGAGCACGCGACTCTGGAGTGCGAGCTTGTTCCCAAGCCGCGGCTGCTGGTGCATCGCGGCACCGCGACAAGGGAGGTCAAGCTTGCGCCGATCACCGGGTATGACGGCGAAGTTCGGCACTTTATCGACGCGATCCGCGGCATCGCGCCCGCGCGGGCGACGATCCGCGAGGCGTTCGACGTGACGCGCGTGCTGGAGGCTGAGCTTCGGAGCCTTGGGTCGGGCCGCGCTGTCAGCCTGGCAGTGGACCAACGCGGGGTGGATCGTTCCTGATCTCACGGGCCTGATCGAGCACGCGCTGCCAGTCGAAGGCCGGGCCTGGATCAACCTTGTTCTGCGTGACGTGGAAGTGGCCGATGAGGCCCGAGTACGACGCGAACTCCGCGGGGGTCAGCGTGCGGGTGAGCACGCGACCATCGGCATCGCGTGGCGCTTGAATCTCGAGGCGCGGGAGCGCTGCGTTGAGCGCGGCGGTGAGATGCGCGAGGGCGTGGTATTGCTGGTCGGTGAGATCATGCATCTCGTAGGGCGACCCGTTGATCTCGCCGAGGATGCGCCCGGCGCGCGACGCGGTGGCCACGAAGTTGGGCGTTCGGATGCCGCCGTCGCCCAGGCGCTCGGGTAGCACGACGCGCGTAATGGGCTCGGGGCCCTCTTCGGTTACATACCAGGTATCGAGTGGCGAAGGCTTTCCGGGTGGATACGCGCCAATGTGGGCGATCTCGATGCCGACGGAGCGATCGTTCGCGATGGACGCGTGCCACGCGCGCTCCTTCACGTCGAGGGTTTGGTAGATGGTGCCATCAAGGTCGAGCATGAAGTGGACGGAGAGGCCGCGCTGATCGTGCAGGACGCGGAAGCAGGTGCGGCTGGTGCCGCAGACGTCGTAGTGGATGACGAACTGATCGACGTGCTGTTGCAGGAGCGCGAGTGGCCAGCCGCCGCCTCGGACGGCTTCTCGCTCGCTCTCGGTGGGGCCGACCCGCAGGCCGTAGCGATTGGGAGAGTCGAGCCCGGCCGCACTGCTCTTCCAGTCGCTGGATTCCCATGGGGCGAAACGCTTCTCAACGCGGTAGGCGTCGTAGCCGCCGGGATCGGTCCAGAGAACGACCGGAACGCCGGTATGGAAGTACTGACCTGCGATGACGATCTCATCGCCGGTGCGCGGCAGGGTGTCACCGACTCGTGGCGTGCTGGCGCAGCCGGAAAGGCTCGCGAGTGCGGCGAGGCCGAAGGAAAGGATCGCGAAGATGTCGCGCGTGGCCGTGTTCACTCGCCGGGCTCCGAGCGGCCTTCGCCACCGGCGCTTCCGAGGTGGGATGCGGCGGTGCCCGCAGTTGATCGTCCGCTCAGAAGATTCGTTGACCAGCCCCACTCTGGACACACGGACTCGAAGGCGAGGCCTTGGCGGAGCGCGTGGTGGAGCGACTGGCGCGGCGTGCGCTCGCCGTGCGTCAGCACAAAGCGTGGCGCGCCGCGGCCCTTCTCGCGGGGGCGGAAGTTGGCGGCCCACTCGATGAGCCCCGATTTGCCCGCGTGGGCCGAGAGACCGCCGAGCGTATGGATCTTGGCACGGACAGCAACACGTTCGCCGAAGATCTTGATGAACTTGGCGCCCTCGACGAGCTGGCGTCCGAGCGTGCCGTACCCCTGGTAGCCGGTGATCAGGATCTGCACGTCGCGCTTCCAGATGTTGTACTTGAAGTGGTGGAGGATGCGGCCGCCGTTGCACATGCCCGAGCCCGCGATGATGACGGCGGCACCCTCGATCTTGTTGAGGCGCCGGGAGTCATCGGCGGATTCGGAGACTCGAAGGTCGGCGAGATCGAGCGAGAGGCCGCCGGTGCGGCTCTGCGCGATCTCGTCGAGCTGCGTGAGATACTTGCGATAGAGGTTGGTCGCGGCGATGGCCATTGGGCTATCGAGATAGACGGGGAACTGCGGGGTGCGACCGTCGCGCACGAGCGCGGCGAGCACGTGAATCATGAGCTGCGCTCGACCCACGGCGAACGAGGGGACGAGCATCTTTTCACGCGCCCAGATCGCCTCGCGCACGACGCCGGCGGTCTCTTCCATCGTGTCGGTCAGGGAGCGATGGTCACGGTCGCCATAC
>JBBQGR010000046.1:0-11145 GCA_038323185.1 Phycisphaerales bacterium
GCCGGTAAGACCCTCGTATCGCGCGAGGATGTCGCGCAGGCCCGGCCGCGGCGGTCCGCCCGCGGGCATCACGCCCGCAGGATCGACGATCCACACACGAATCTCAACGCCCGAGCCCGCGCCCTGCTCGCCCGCGCGCACGCCCGACTCGTCCGAGTCCGCAACGCGCGGCGCCGATCCGCCGCACGAGGCCAGCGCGAGCATCGCCGCCGCGCCAGCGCAGTGCGCGAGCGACACCAATCGCGGTGATATGCCGGGCATCACGCGCGAGAGCACGGACGAGGATGTATGGCTGAGCGTCTTCATGCGCTGGGGGGGCACTCGTTGATGGCGTCGATGAGCCTGCGGACGAGGCCGTACTTGCTGCGTGTGTGCTTGAAGATGAGGCGCGGCTTGTCGAGCGCGTCGTCCTCACCCTCGATCGGGCCGCTGAGGCGCATGCTGCCGGACTTGATCAGCGGCGCGAACTCACCTTCCAATCGCGCGACCGCCTCGCTGCCGATCGAGTAGTTCATGCGGATCACAAGCTCGTCGCGGACATAGCGCGAGCTGTGATAGACGCGGTAGAACCGCAGGATGTGCTCCGCGGCGTCCTTGGGGTCCTTTGCCAGGTAGGTGAGCGACGAGTCCTCGGGGCTGATCCAGCCGCGGTCCAGGAGCTGAGACTTCATCCACACCAGCCAGTTCTCCCAGTAGTCGTGGCCCTTGCCCTCAACCAGCACGATGGGCATGGGCGTGCTCTTGCCGGTCTGCACCAGCGTGAGCGTCTCGAAGGCCTCGTCCATCGTGCCGAATCCGCCGGGGAAGAGGGCCACGGCCTCGGCCTGCGAGACGAACATCAGCTTGCGCGTGAAGAAGTAGCGGAACTCGATCAGCTTCTCATCGCCCTCGATCACGGGGTTGAAGGACGTCTCAAAGGGGAGCCGGATCGCAACGCCAAAGCTCCCGCCGCGCCCGGGCCCCACGTGACCTGCCTCCATGATGCCCAGCCCCGCGCCGGTGATGGACATCCAGCCCGCCTCGGCCATGAGCTTCCCGAACTCCACCGCCGCGCTGTAATCGGGGTGCTCCTTTGGCGTGCGGGCCGAGCCGAAGATCGTGACCTTGTGGGGCTTCTTGTACCGGCCGAAGACGCGGTAGGCGTAGCGCAGCTCCTTGAACGCGCTCGAGAGGAGCTTGATCTCACCCGTGTCGCGCCCGTCTGGAATCAGCTTGAGTGCCGTCTGGATCATCTCGCGCACCATCTTCTCGTGGAAGGTGTTGGATGTTCCACTGCCCGCAAGGTCCGAGACCAGCGCGTCGATCCGCGCGACCATATCAGCATCATCCGCGCGCCGAGCACGAACGTTGGTGCTCGCGGCGTCGGCGCGCTGCTGCGAAAGAGGTTCGGCCTTGGCGTCGAGCTGGCTTGGATCCAGTGGCATGCGATTCCCATCTCCCGCTCTGCAATCCGGGTATCTACGCCCGGCGCGAAGGGGGTCACTTTAGTCAGCGAACTCCCCCGGGCGTTTGGGCCGGATCGATCGGGACATCATCCGGCACAGAATCATCCTCGATGCCCGGCATCCGCAGGGGGCTTGTCGAGGCGGGGCGCCGCCCGCGCCCTTCCATCAGGTTGAGGCGGCGCTCGTCCTCGCTCTCCTCGACGCTGAGCATGCGATCAAAGAGCCGCGCGGTACCGCCGAAGCTCTGCATCGTCACGACCGGGTCCCGCACCGGCCCGCGCAATCGCGTCGAAAAGAACTCGTTGCGCAGCGTGTCGAGCACGCCCGAGATTAGCGGGATCTGGCTGCGCGCCCGCGTGCGGAAGCGCAGGTTGAGGTCCATCTCTGGCCAGGTCGCCTCGCCGAAGCCGTGCACGCTCACGCTGGGCGACATCGCCGTCAGCTCATCAAACGACATCACGTTGCCGAGGATGAAGAACTCTGCCGTCGCGTGATCGAGCTGCTCTTCCACCGGGAACTGGAGGTTGGTCGCGCGAACCAGCGGCACAAGCAGCGGCAGATCCAGGATTCGCCCGCCGCCACCGATCGTCAGCCGCCCGCGCCCGCGGCGAGAGAGCGCATCGCCCTGAACTCCGGTCATGCCAAAGCTCGCTCCGAGCAACCCGCGCGAGCCATCTGGCGCTTCGCCACTGCCTGCGCCCGCTTCGCCTGCGGCGGCCGCTTCAGCCGCGGCAACTGTGGCACGCACATCACGCATGTCACGCATGTCACGCATGTCACCCATGTCACCCATGTCACGCGGGTCACGCGCGACGCCCGTTTCAGCGGCAGCGGTCACAACCGCCGCGCCCGGGGTTCCGCGCAGCTCATCCAGCAGCGACGCAAAGCGGATCTCAGAGGCCTGAAGGAGCACCTCGAACGTGCGTCGTGCCTGGAAGTTAGGCTCGCTGAGCGTGACGGTGGCCGATACGCGGCCGCCATGAACCGCCGCGCTCAGCAGCGGGACCAGCACGCGCCCATCTCCAGACCCAGCCACCCGCACCCGCGCGCTCGTCGCGCTCACGCCCGCGACACGCACAGAGTCAATCAGCGCCCAGAGCTCAAACGCTGGGCTCTGCCCCGCGCTCTGCCGCTCGATTCCAAGCTCGATCGTGCCGCTGGCGTCATTGGCCTCGACGCCCGCAATCATCGACGCACGCGACACGCCAACACGCCCCGAGAACTGGAACGAGCCGACATCACCCTCCGGCCCCACCACCAGCGACAGAGTTCCATCGCGCATCGACACCGGACCATCGACCTTCACAGTGAGATCGCTCAGCACGCCCTGAGCCGCCAGCGGCAGCGCGGCCACGAGCGCGGGCGAGAGCGTTGAGTCATCAAGCTCGATATCCGCCTGCATCGTCACGCTGGGAGCGGCCTGGGCATCGGTAGACGCCTTCGCGGCATCACCCGCAACCTCCTGCCACCCGCCGCTGGCCCGCAGCACAAGCCCGCGAGCATCCTCGAGCACGAGATCCTGAAAGCGCCCCTGGTCGCGCTCGAACGAGATCACGCCCGAGGCCCGTGCCGCATCAAGAACCGACCCGGCCAGGTTCAGCCCAATCGCGGTCGGGCGGATCGTCCCGCTCGCGCGGCCGTCGTTGCTCACCACCACGTCCGCGTCGAAGAAGCCCCTCGCATCAATCTTCTCAAGGATCATCGCGACGCGCTCCGCTCCCGAAGCGCGCAGTGTCGCGTGCAGCAGCGAACAGTCAAATCGACCTCCGACCATCGAGATCGTGAGCGGGCGTGCATCGCCCCGCTCCGGCGCTTCGGAGGTGCCGGGCAGGTCCACCGTGCCATCCAGAAGCACGCGTCCAGACTCGGAACCCTCGCTCGCGATCGTTCCCTCAAGGCCTTGGAAGTTCAGCCTGAGTTGACCATCCTCCTTGCCAAAGACTATCGCCCCCACGGGCGCATCAATCGATCCGCGCCCGTCGCCAATTCGCACGCTCAGCCCCACCATCGAGTTCAGGCTCGCCGAGAGGTTCGTGGGCTCGAGGCCGCTGAGTGAGAGGTCGAGGGCCAATCTTCCGCGCGGCTCGTAGCGCTCGCGCAGGCTCGCGACCTCGTCCGCCGCGGCTGGCGCTGGCACACGCACCAAATCCTCCACCACCAGCGAAGGGTCCAGATGTGGCGAGCGAAAGACCGCCACAAACGCCGGCTCGTGACCATCCATCAGCGCCCGCGTCAACTCACCCCGCACCACGCTCGCACCGGATCCATCCGGATGCGCGACCGTGCCGGAAAAGTCCGCGACCACCGCCTCGTTCGTGACGGTCACGGTCCCGCTGACGTCGCTCGCCACCACCCGCGCCGCGCCCTGGGGCGAAAGAGGCCTTGAGCTCAGCCGCGTTGGCGTTGCGGTGACCTCATACGCCAGCGAGTCCTCGAAGCGAGCATCGGCAAAGACCCGGGCCGAGAGGCTCATCGTGCCCGCGAGGTTGTACTCCTGAAGATCATCCGCGACGTTGCGCGTGGCCTGGGGTCCGGTTGCGCCACCGATGCCGCGGATGGCGCCAATCAGCAGCGCATCGGCGGGCAGGTCCGTCGCTCGCACGGTGATCTCGGGCACGAAGGCGGTGTCGGGGTCGGAGATCGCCGCGAGATCGACGCTCGCCGTGATCGCGATGTCGGCGCCCGTGAGCCCCTTGAACGTTCCGGTCTCGATCGTCGCGAGGTCATCGCGCGAGACGATCGTCACGTCCTTGCCCAGCAGCGGATATGGCACCGCGCGTGGCAGCAGCGTCATCTCCGGGAAGTGGATCGTGATCTCATCGCCCCACTTTTGCCCTTTGCCCAGCGTGCGCGTCACGAGCGCTGTCACCGAGGCGCGCCCGCCAAGCTCGATGTGCGGCATCGCGGCGGTGGCCTCCATCGCGCTCGGCGCGAGCACGCCCGCGCTCCGCAGCGCCGCCAGCGCGTCGTAGCTGAACAGCTCTTCAAAGAAGCGGCCCTTCGCGCGCATCGCCACCTGCAACTTCTCGTCCGTCGGCATGTTGCTCGACTCGACAATGATTCTAACCTCCGGAAACTCGTTTGGCGGCGCGATGAAGCCCGTCGCGGAGATCGTCGCCCCGCTGGGCGCAACGCCCGTGAGCGAGCGGAAGTCAATCCGCGTCTGGTCGAAGGTGATGTGCGCGTCGATGTTCCTGAACTGGTACGGGAAGCGATCAAACGCCGCCACGCCCTCCCTGATCCGAACGTCGCCGCTCATCTGGAGCGGCATCGCCACCAAGTCGGCCCCCGGCCGCTCGCGGAAGATCCGAACCGTCGCGTCGACGATCCCGGTGGGGTTGTCGAACTGTGCCAGGCGCAGCCGCACCACGCCGGGCGCAAACCACAGGATGTCGGGCTGCTGCTCGAGCTTGAACGCTGTCGTCGTGATCGTGGCGTCAAAGGGCGCGCCCTGGTTCCATCCGCCCCACTCAACCTTCAGTGTGTATGGAACGCCCTCGCAGGTGCCCGCCAGCTCGCCGCGCAGCCCCGCGGCGGTGATCTCAATCTCCCCCGAGACGCCCTCCATCCGCATCCGGCGCTTCGCGTCCTCCTCAGAGAGCGGGATCTTCCGCTCGTCCTTGGTCTCGCCGGGCTGGGGCTCAAGCGGTAGCGTCACGGCGAGCCCCGCCAGCGGGATCCGCGCCGTCACGCCGCGCCCTTCGAACGAGTACTCAAACTCAACGCCCGTGGCCTCGCCCTCCAGTTGCATCTGCCGGAACGCCTCTCGCAGCGGCGTCGGCACTTGCTCCGGAGGCAGCGACGAGAGCGACAGCCGCCCCAGCTCCAGCGTCAGCGCCTTGGGCGACACGCGCCCCAGCACCTCCAGCCCACCCTCCATCGCTACGCCATTTTCGGCCTGTCGCAGCGACAGGACCGCCGCGCCCTCCTCGTCGGCCTCGCGCTCCACATCCCCCACCACTTCCACGCGCCGAAGGCTCGTGAACTCGCCCGAAGCGCGATGCTCGCCCAGCTCAATCACTCCGCCACGCACCGTCACGCGCGGGAGCGCCCCGATCCGCGTGGGCGCCGCGCTACCTCCACCGCCTCCGGCACGGGGCGTGAGCCTCGCCATATTCACCGTGGAGTCGTCCACGCTCTGGCTGATCCGGAGCAGCGGCGACTCAACCTCGACATCTTCCAGCACCACGCTGCCGCGAAGAAGCGCCCAGGGATCCGTCTTGGCGCGCAGCCGCCGAACCTCAAAGATCGTGCCCCCCGGCCCCGAAACCCCCGGCGCCCGCAGCATGCCCCCTTGGAGATCAATCTCCCCGCCCAGCGTGATTGCGACAGCATCCGCCGTGACCTCGCCGCCACTGAGGCTCGAGAGGCTCGAAGTCACAATCCAACGCGTCACGAACGACTGCGTCAGCAGGTAGTAGCCGCCGATACCCATCGCCAGCCCGACCACTCCGCGGATGGCCCACCGCCTGAGACGAGAGCCGCGGCGGGTGCCACCTTTGAATTCAACAGGGTTCGGCGGGGTCGTTTGGGTCATGGTTCGCGGCCGGATCGGCTGTCGCACTCCTCGGAGGGTCTCGGCCCAGGGTCTCCACTGCCACGCCCTTCAACTTCCGCCCCCCTTGATTTATGATACTGGCAATGGAGAGGTTACGACGCAGTCGCCGCCCCCTTTCACAAATTACCCAAATCAATACCAAAAATCCGAACAAGTACCGTATACAGTCCACCCAGGCGTGGTATGATCCGGCATGGCCAAGGCTCGTCGCGTCTATCTCTGCCGCTCCTGTGGAAGCGTCCACCCGCGCTGGATGGGCAAGTGCCCCGACTGCGGCACGTGGGACGCACTCGAAGAAACCACGCTCGACCCACTCACGAGCCAGGACCCGCACAAGGGCCTCGCCGTCGCGGCGGCGGACATCCAGGGCGGGAGCGGTCTGAGCGGCCCAGATCCCGCCTCCGGCGCTCGTGCTCTCTCGGAAATCAACGAGGCCGCCGCGCCACTGCCGCGCCTCTCGACGGGCATCGGCGAGTTTGATCGCGTGCTTGGAGGAGGTGCCAACTCGGGTAGCTCGGGCGGCATGGGTAGCACGGGCGGCACGGGCGGGCTCGTTCCCGGATCGGCCGTCCTTCTCGGTGGCGAGCCCGGCATTGGCAAGAGCACGCTGCTTCTCCAGGCCGCCTTTGCCCTCGCCTCGCGCGGGACCAGAGTTCTCTATGTCTCCAGCGAGGAGTCCGCCGAGCAGGTCGCGATGCGCGGCAAGCGCCTGCGCGACGAGGATCTCAAGGGCGGCGAGAATCTCGATCGCGCCCTCTTCATCCTCGCCGACACCAACCTCGCGCGCATCGTCGAGCAGACTCGCAAGGTCGGGCCTCGCGTCCTCATGATCGACTCGATCCAGATGATCTACAAGCCCGACGTCCCCGCCAGCCCCGGCAGCGTGACGCAGCTCCGGCGCTGCTGCGCCGAGCTCGTCTACCTCGCGAAGGCCTCGGGCGTTGCGATCGTGCTCGTCGGGCACGTCACCAAAGACGGCACCCTCGCGGGCCCGCGCCTGCTCGAGCACCTCGTCGATTGTGTCCTCTCCTTCGAGGGTGACCGCTACCACGCGCACCGCGTCGTGCGCGCCGTCAAGAACCGCTTTGGCACCACGCTCGAGCTTGGCCTCTTCGAGATGACGAGCAAGGGTCTGGAGCAGGTGCCCGAAGGGGCCGGACTCCCCGCCGCGAGCGCCGCCACGGGGCCCGGCTCGGTCGTCTGCCCCGTCATGAGCGGGACGCGCTGCATGCTCGTGGAGCTCCAGGCCCTGACCGCGACCGGCTTCCTCGGCGCCGCCAAGCGCAAGTCATCGGGCCTTGACGCCAACCGCCTCGCGATGATCATCGCCGTGCTGGAGCAGCACGCGGGCCTGCGCCTCGCGGACCGCGACGTCTTCGCCTCCGCCGTCGGCGGCGTGCGCGTGAGCGAGCCCGCCAGCGATCTCGCGCTCCTCCTGGCCATCGCTGGCGCGCACTTCAAGCGCGCACTCCCGCCCGCGACCTGCGTCCTGGGCGAGGTCGGCCTCTCGGGCGAGATCCGCGCCGTCCCGCACATGGAGCAGCGCCTGCGCGAGGCCGTCCGGCTCGGCTACACGCACGCCCTCGCGCCCCGCGGCAAGCTCCCGCGCATCCCCGGCCTCACGCTCGTCCAGGCCAGCAAGGTCAGCGAGGCCATGGACAAGATGGGATGAGCAGAGCACTCGATGCCCCGGTGCCGCATGCCTCGATGCCCTCTACAAACCCCCAACCTCATCATCGCGTCCGAGAAATCAGCCCTTCACCATCGCGCGCACGCATCGCCACGCGCTTGCGAACCTCGAGCCTCGACCGAAGGCCACTCCGCTCCGATACACCCCCCATGCTTCGATTGCCGGTGAGCCAGGCTCGGGCTGGCATGGTCCTCGCCATGCCCGTGACGCTTCCTCATCGACCGGGGATCGTGCTGCTCCGCGCTGGTGCCACGCTCGAAGAGGCCATCATCCTGCGCCTGGCGCAGTTCCATGTCGGCGCACTCTGGATCCGCTATCCCGGCCTCGAGGACCTCTGCCGCTACGTGAACTGTGGAGTGATCGACTCGTACGACCGCCTTACGACGGAGGTCGCCGTCGCGCTCGACGCCGCGATGACGGGCTCAACCGCGCGCCTGGACTACGCGTCGTACAAGAACGCGGTCATGTCCGTCCTTGACCGGCTCACCGAGAATCCTTCGGCCAATGTCTTTCTCTCCGAGCTCGCTGGCGGCGATCGCCCCTTCGTGCGCCACAGCGCCAATGTCTGCGTCCTCTCGCTGCTGATGGGACTTAAGCTCGACTTCTATCTGCTGCGCGAGCGCTCGCGCCTCCGGTCCCACGATGCCAAGGACCTCTCGGGCCTGGGTGTCGGGGCGATGTTCCACGATGTCGGCATGACGCGCCTGCCCGACTACGCGCTCGCGCGCTGGAACCGCGAGCACGATGAGAACGACCCCGACTGGCGCGACCACGTGCGCCTCGGCTACGAGATGGTCAAGGACCAGATCGACCCTACCGCTGCGGCCGTCGTCCTCCACCATCACCAGCGCTTCGATGGCTCGGGGTTCCCGCTCCAGAACGACTTCTCCGGCGCGATCCATCCGCTGGCGGGCTCGGAGATTCACATCTTCGCGCGCATCTGCTGCGTCGCGGACATCTTTGATCGCCTGCACCACCCCGCGCACGCGCCCGGAAGCACCGAGTCCAAAAGTCCCTCGATCCCCGCCGTGCGCGCTCTCAAGCAGATGCGCGAGAAGCCCTGGGCCGATCACATCGACCCCGTAGTCTTCCGCGCGCTCATCGCGGTCGCGCCGCCGTTTCCGCCGGGCTTGATCGTCGGACTGTCCGATGGCCGGCGCGGCGTCGTGGTCTCGATCAACGCCGCAGATCCGTGCCGACCCACCGTCGAGATCGTCGACCCCATGGTCTCCACATCGCGAAAGCGCCGCCAGCGCAGCGAGCGCATCGATCTCAGCCTGGGCGGCATCTCCATCGCACGCGCCGAGGGACACGAGGTCGCGGATGATCTCTTCTTCCCATCGTCGGAGCCCGAGCCCGACCTCGCGCAGCTCGCGCGCGCGATGTGGTGCCCGCCCGGCGCGTGAGCCACGCTCGTTTCAGAACAAAGAACTGTTCAGCGCCCGCTGGGGACCGTCGTCGGTGCGGCTGTGGGCGTCGCGACGGCCGGAGCCGCGGGAGCGCCGCCGCTGCCAGCGCCTGCTGCGGGGCGGTTGCCCACGGGCCGATTTGCGGCGGCCGGTTCACCCGCAGCACCGCCACGCGCGCCGCCGCCGCCCGCTCCGCGCGGCCGACCTTCGGCCACCACGCGGCCATTCTCATCTAGCTTGTACCCGGCAACCTTGAGCTGCTCGAGATCCCACGGACGATTGACCGTTTCGCCGCTGGTAGGATCGCGCAGCAGCACGATGGTGCCCGCGCTGATGCCCGCGCGAAGCTCGGCCTGCGTATCGCTTCGGCGGCCGACGCGCACCGGCGTCTTGACCCAGCGTCCACCGTCTTGCGTGTACACAAACTGGACGGGCCCCTCGTTGAAGACCCCCTGCACCGGGATCGAGATGGCGTCGTTCACAACATCGAGCGTGATGCGTCCTTCGCAGCGCATCGCGGGCTTGAGCGCCACGCCATCGATGGGCTGGAGGCCGATGCGCACCGTGTACTCGCGCAGGTTCGGATCGCGCCAGCCGCCGGTCTCGGCCATGACGCCGATGCTCTCGACCGTGCCGCTGAAGACCGCTCCGCCCGCGGCGTCCACGCGCACCGAGACCTGCTGGCCCGGGCGCACGCGCCCCGCCAGCGCCTCGTTCACGCGAACCGCCGCGACCATCTCGGATGTGTCGGGCAGGATCATCAGGAGCTGGTTGGAAAAGACCTGCTGGCCGATCTGCAGCGGGCCCTCGTTGCCGCCGCGCCAGCCGCCGCGGTCCAGGCTTGTCGCGTAGACCACAAGGCCATCCGCCGGTGCGAGGATGCGAGCCGCGGCGAAGTCCGCCTTGAGCTCATCGATACGATTTCGCAGCACGCCGACTTGCGTGCGCTGCTGCTCCAGTCGCGAGCCCTTGTTCTTCAGCTCCGCGATGTTGTTGAGGCTCACGCGCTCAAGCTCGGCGATCGCCTCGCCAAGGTCCGACTGCTTGGTCTTTTCGTCCTTCACGAACTCAAACTTTTCATAGACCTCGCGCGCGAGCCGCGCGGTGTTGAAGCCCGAGATCGCCTCGATGTACGCGACCTCATCGCGGTCGCGCTCGTCGCGGCTGACAAAGCCCTCGTCGAAGAGCTGCTGGCTGCGCAGGTACCGCTGCGCCAGGCGCTCGAGCTCGAGCTCGGCCCTGCTCATCCCAAGCTCGAGCTCCTGCCGCTTCTTCGCGACATCGCCGTCGACCCACTGACGCAGCGAGAGCTCGGCGAGCGTCACCTTCAGCTCCGCCCGGCGGATCATGCTCGCGTTCTCGTTGATCTGGATGTCGTACGCAGACTGGGCCGCGACCAGTTCGGCCTCCGCCGGGATCAGCCGCAGCTCCTCTTCCTTCAAGCGATTCTCGATCTCCTCGACGTTGAGCTGCAGGAGCAGGTCGCCCTTCTTGACGTTGATGCCCTCGTTGACGATCTGGACGATGTTGGCCGGGTTGTCGAGCGGGCTCCTGACCTCGATCTTGTTGCGGGCCTCAAGCTCGCCGCCAGCAATCGTCACGACCTCGAACGACGCGACGGTCGCGATCGCGCGATCAGAAGGAACCGCCGACGCGGCCCGAGAGCCAAACTTTCGTGAGCTCTGCGCCATGGCCGGTGTCGTAAGCGCAAGCCCAGCAATTGCAAGCACAAGCGTGGCAGAACGAGTGACAGAACACGTGGCAGAACGAGTGACAGAACGAGTGACAGATCGCGCAGCTATGAAGCCGCACGAGAAGAGTCGGCACGTCGTGGTTTGGAGCATCAACAAAGGGCCTCCGATCATCCAAGGGGAATTACCGTGTCTTCGACGGCCAGCGCATCCTGGATCCACACCAGAGAACACTAGACCACAGATCAAACGCCGGATCTTCGCCCGGGTTCGCGCCGATCGGTACAGTTCCCTAATGAACATGATGCGCGAGACCGCCAACGCCGTCGCCGGAGTCGGCCCGGCCACGCCC
>JBBQGR010000047.1:0-11037 GCA_038323185.1 Phycisphaerales bacterium
ATGATGGGCGGCGGCGTCCCCAAGAACTTCGCCCAGGACATCGTCGTCGCGGCCGAACTGCTGAGCGAGCGCAAGGGCGGCAAGGCCCGAGGCGACATCGGCATGCACAAGTACGCCATCCAGATGACCGTCGCCGACTCACGCGATGGTGCTCTCAGCGGCAGCACGCTGCGCGAGGCCTGCTCCTGGGGCAAGGTGGATATCGTCCACGAGCAGATGGTCTTCGGCGAGATCTCCGCCCTCTTCCCGATCCTCGCTAGCGACGCCTACCACCGCGCTCAGTGGAAGGGCCGCAAGGGCTTCAAGTTCGCCGACCTCTTCGAGAAGGGCGACGGCGTGCCAACCTTCGCGTCCTCGAAGAAGAAGGCCGCGGCGCGATAGCGCGAGGCCGTCTCGATTAGGTTGCATTCACGCACACCACCGCCAGTCGGGCCAACCCGGTCCGACTGGCGGTTTTTCTTTGCTCATGCACAGCAGGCGGCACACTGGCACCGCAAAGCACACAGGCACCTCGCGAGCAAGCCTCGCCTTCCACCAGTGCCCAGTCCCCGATGCCCAGTCCCTACTCCTAAGGCTTCGCCTTCGCACTCGCCGCGGCTGCCTTGCAGATGGAGACAAAGTCCGCCGCGTTAAGCGAGGCGCCGCCGACGAGGCCGCCATCGACATCGGGCTGCTCGAAGATCTTGCTTGCGATCTCGGGCTTGAGGGAGCCGCCGTAGACGATGCGGGTGCTCTTGGCGATTTCTTCGCCGTAGAGGCGGGCCATGAGGGCGCGAATGTTCTTGTGGGCTTCCTGGGCATCTTCGGGTGTGGCGGTCTTGCCGGTCCCGATGGCCCAGACCGGCTCATAGGCGATGATGAGGCGCGAGATGAGCGAGCCCGGGACTTCGGCCAGACCCGTGCGCACCTGGCGCGAGGTCACGATGTCTTGATGGCCGGCCGTGCGTTCGTCCAATGTCTCACCGACGCAGAAGACCGCGTCTAGGCCAGCCTCGAGTGTCGCCCGGAGCTTCTTGTTGACGAGCTCGTCCTTCTCGCCCATCACATGGCGGCGTTCGGAGTGGCCGACGAGGACCATCTGCGTGCCGCAGTCCTTGAGCATGGCGAGGGAGGCCTCGCCGGTGAAGGCTCCGTCGGGCTGGAAATAGGCGTTCTGCGCACCGAGCCGCACGGAGGAGCCGCGGTCGCGCAGGAACGCGCGAACCGTGAGGAGGTATGGCAGCGGCGGGAAGACAGCGACATCAACGCCATCGACCGGGAGCAGACCATCGGTCACTGCTCGTGCGAGGTCCGAACCGCTGGTGCGGTTGGTGTTCATCTTCCAGTTCCCGCCGACGAAGGGCTTGCGATCGCTCATGGAGTCCAGCGTACGTCGGCTCGGCGGCGATTTCATGGCGGAGTGCGCGGGGGCACCCCAATCACAAAATTCATCGCATCTGGTCGCTCGCTCGGGCACCACGGCGTCCGGGGTACCACGCCTCCGGAAAGCACGCCGCCAGTATCCAACCTTGCCTGTATCTTTCGCAGCCCGAGGGGCTGCTCGTGGCCGAGTCCAGACAATCTCGGCTCGCTCTCAGATCAAGCTCGCGCAACATAATTGCCCGGACGCACGCGTGAGATGGTGACTCCTCTCCTGTGGGCCGCGCGAACATCGCTCGAACGAACTTGAGCAATCGGCGCGGGTTCCAATCAGTGGCTCATTTCGCGGCCCGATAGCCTGAAATTGCGGTGGCCAGATCAGGCGTGAGCAGTCATACTCAGTCATACTCAGTCATACTCAGTCATGCTCAGTCATGCTCTGCCACGCCCAGCCACGCTCCTGGAGGCTCCTCATGCGACCCGGCGGCACTGGTTCAGGGCTCGCTCCCGATGCGCTGCGATCAATCGCCGCCAGCCGCGCCGCCTCGCGCGGCGTGAACACGTCTCTGGAGCGCCTCGCAACCGGCAAGCAGATCAATCGCGCCAGCGACGATCCCGCACGCATGATCGCGGCGGAGCAACTGCGCACGCAGGAGCGAACGCTCAACGCGAAGATCAAGAACGGGCGATTTGAGCAGATGATGCTTGGCGCAAAAGAAGGCGTGATGAGCGTCGTGGCGGACCAGCTCATCGAGCTTGAGTCGCTCGTCGTTCAGGTCGCAAACTCCGCCGGACTGACCAAGGACGAGAAGCAGTCGCTCCAGGATCAGGCCGACGGCCTCCTCCAGAGCATGGACTTCATCCCGAACACAAGCCAGTTCCGCGGCGAGCAGATCCTGACCGGCATGAACCGGCAGAACATGGGCCGCACGTCCGCGACAGTGCAAGGGCCAAACGGTCCCGAGGTCGAGTCCTTCTCGATCGGCGATCTCGGCGCGGGTGGAAAGCTCAACCTGATCGATGGCTACTTCGAGCTGACCGCGACGGTCGAAAAGACGGCTCGCGAGAACGCCAACTCGTACCGCGGCGCGAAGGGAACGCGCGCAAAGGCCATCGACTCAGAAGTCAACGTGTGGATGGTGGAGCTCGAAGGCGTGACGGGAGCCAGATCGCAGATCGAGGACACCGACTACGCGAAAGAGACGGCCTCGCTCGTGCGAAACCAGATCCTGCAGGCCGCCGCGATCTTCTCGGCGCAGATGTCCTCTTCACTGCTCCGCTCAACGGTGAGCTCGCTCCTGAGCGGGCCGAAGCAAGGTGCACAAGGCCTGATGGCGGCGTAGCACCGTGGAACCGGCCTTCAGGCCGGTTTCTTCGCCGATCTCCGAACCCGAGCGATCCGACCGCCGATAATACCGGCCCTTGGCACCTCCTCCCGACGAGCGTCCTTCCGAACAGTCCCGACACGCAGCACCGTCGCGCGCCTTCGCCGCGCCAGCCCGCCCGCTGCACATCCTGCTCCTCAACCAAGCCTTCCACCCCGACGTCGTCGCCACGGCGCAGATGTCCAAGGACCTCGCCGACTCGTTCGCACGCCGTGGACACCGCGTCACGGCCGTTGCGTCGCGCTCGATCTACGGCAAATCGGGTGCCGCGCTTCCAAAGCGCGAGACCATCGCCGTTCCCGGTGCGGCGTTCCCGATCCAGGTGCATCGGGTCGGCGCAAGCGTCTTTGGCAAGGGCGGAATCGCGGCTCGTCTCGCAGACTTCGGGCTCTTCTACGTCCTCGCCCTCTTCAAGGTCCTGACGCTCCCGCGAGCCGATGTCGTCGTCTCGTTCACGACGCCGCCCTTCATCGCGCTGGTGGGGCTCATGAGCAAGTGGCTGCGCGGCTCGCGCGCGGTCTACTGGGTGATGGATCTCTACCCCGATGTGCCCGTGGCCTGCGGCGTGATGAAGGCCAGCAGCCTGCCCACACGCTTCTTCGAGTGGCTCAGCCGCTCCATCCTCCGCCGCAGCGATGCAAACGTCGTGCTCGGACGCTGCATGAAGGACCTCGTGCTCGCGAAGGGAACACCTGCGGCGAAGGTCGCGCTGATTCCGGTCTGGGCGGACCTGGCCGGGATTGAGCCCGTAGCGCACGAAGGAAATCCATATCGCGCGATGTGGGCGCCAACTGGCGAGACGATCGTGATGTACTCGGGCAACTTCGGTATCGCGCACGACGCCGCGACACTCTGCGGCGCGATGGAGCTGCTGCGCGATGAGCCGAATCTCCGCTTCGTCTTCGTGGGCGCGGGCAAGCGCCGCGCCGAGGTCGAGGCGTTCATCAAGGCCAAAGGCCTCATCAACGCGTCGTGGCACGACTACCAGCCGCGCGAGAAGCTGGGCCAGTCCCTCTCTGCGGCGGATATTCACATCATCTCAATCCGCGAAGGTCTGGAAGGGATCATCGTCCCCAGCAAGCTCTTTGGCATCATGGCCGTCGCGCGACCGAGCATCTTCATTGGACGCGAGTCCTCTGAGATCGCGCGAGTCCTGACAGAAACGCAGAGCGGCGAGGTCGTGCGCGAGGGAGACCCATCGCCGCTCGCAGCCGCAATCCGCACGCTCGCGCGCGATCCCGCGCGACGCCGCTCCATGGGCGACAACGCCCGACGCGGCATCATCGGGGCCTACGACCGCGACACTGCCTGCGGCATGTGGATCGAGTTGGTGGAACGCATCACAACGAAGTAGCCGCGGTCACGCTCTCGGTGTTGCCGCCGAACCGTCGTCGCCGTACGTCTCTTCGGCATACGCCGCGGCTGGCTCGGCATCGCTGTACTCCACGATGTCGACCTCAAGCGGAGCATCGTGCAACTGATGAGCAATCACGAAGCGGTCCGCCGCGGCGAGCTTGGCGATCAACATCCACAGGTACCACGGCTCCGGGATCGAGACGAACGTGCCCTGCTTGAACGACAGGAACGTGAGGTAGAGCGCCTGTCCGAATAGGACCGCAACAGTCGCACGCGCATGATCATCCGCCGAAAAACCGGTGTAGAGGTCCTTGGAATCCTTCAGGACCATGTACGAGATGAGCGCGAAGATGACCAGGCCAATCACGCCTAGCTCGCACAACATCTCCAGCGGCAGATTGTGGGCGTACGGAACGTCCGTAGCGCCGGCAATCTCGCTGAATGCGTTGGTCCCCAGCCCCATCAACCAGTTGCCTGGGCTTGAGATGTAGACCTCGACCATCTTCCACGCCGTCATGGCGCGGCCATCGACGATTTCCTGCCAGGTGTCGAGGCTCCAACGGGTCGCCTGGTTAGTGTTCTGGCCCAGGAAGAACTTGAAGGCCGCGAAGGCCATGGCGGCAAAGAGGCCCGCGAGCAGGACGGTGACGAAAAACTGCTGCACGTTCTTGACGCGTCTGGCGAGCGGGAAGACCATGACGCCCGCGAGAACAGCCAGCACGGTCTGGCCGCGCGAGCCAGAGGCAATCGCCATGCCCAGCCCCGCGAAGATCGCGCCGATCCTGATCAGAAGCACCAGCGTCCCCGCGCGGGTCGGCTTCAGCAGCGCGGCGGTGATCATCAGCATGCCGCCCATCGTCCCCATCGCGAGCGGATTGCCGCGATCAAGCTCGATGTTGCCAAGCTGCAACACGTCGAGCGTGAGGCGCCCGGCCCACCACTGCGCGGAAGGGTTCGTGAAGAAGAGGACCGCGCACGTGATGCCCACGACCAGCGTCGGAATCAGGCTCTTGCGGAACTCGTCAAGGCTCGCCACCGCCAGCGGCAGCAGCAGCACCTGCATGATCCAGTATGGATAGCCCTTGGAGATGAGCATCCAGGCGTTGGAGGCGCCCGGGCTCCAGAGCGTGCCAACAAGCGCATAGACGTAAAGGATGACCGTCAGCGCGAAGACACGGTTTCCGTACCCGCGCCACGTGTTCGGATTGCGTGAGATGTTGCCCAGCACCGCCGCGAGAACCGCGAGGAAGATGAGGTAGTTGTAGTAGGCGGAGTTCTGCGAAAAGATGGCGAGGTAGCTCTGGATGAGCTGCTTGGCCGGGTAGAGGGCAAAGATTAGGACGATCGCGAAGCTGGGCCTGAAGAAGCAATAGACAATGCTCGCCAGCGTGGCCAGGAGCATCGCGTATCCAAGGACCTGAGCCATTCCTGCGATCCCTTCTCGAACTCGAACTGGACTGCGGTCCCGCCACTGGGAAGCCGCACGCCCCACAAACCGAACCGGGACAGAACGACCAACGCCGGACCAACTCTAGATCGGCCAACACCGGCCGCGAGCCTAAGGCAACCTTGCGAGGGAGCCGCGCCGCCCAGCAATTGCTCGCTCCAGATGGAAGGTACGCGGTCAGATGGCGCCGGTTCATGCCGGGTAGCGCGAGTGGGAGGGATGGGCGGAAAAGGAAGGTGAGGCCACGACTGGCTCGGCCCCCGCGAGGTCAGCGCAGAATGAGGCCATTCGAACACGCAACAACGCGAGGCAACGGAAAGTTGCAAGAGAACCGGCAAGGCGAGACAAAAAGCAACCCCTCGCCGTGAAGCGGCCGGAGTCACTCGCCGGGTGCAGCCGCGAACGCGGCGCTCCCGGAACCACGTCGCACTTCGTACTTCACCGCGAAGTGGTGAGGGTGGGCGGATGCGATGCGGGACATCGTGTCCCGTCATGTCCCGTCATGTCCCCCCATCTCACGTCGCGTTTAGCTCCTCACACCACCTCATCGGGAGGGATTCCAATGTCCTCGTCCCACAGGTCCGGCCGCGCCGCGATGAACTCACGCATCATCGCCTCGCAGCGGGCATCACGCAGGTTCACGATCGTGACACCCTCGGCAATCATCCAGTCCTCCCGCCCCTGGAACGTCGCGTTCTCGCCGATCACAACGCGCGAGATGCGATGCAGCACCGTCGTGCCCGAACACATCGCGCACGGCGAGAGCGTGCTCGCGAGCGTCAGCAAGTGCCAATCGCGCCGACGGCCAGCGTTCCTGACGCACGTCGTCTCGGCGTGCGCCGTCGGGTCCCCAGCCTGCACCCGCAGATTGTGGCCCACGGCCACAATCACGCCCGCGGCCGTAACAAGGGCCGAACCGATGGGAATGCCCCCCTCGCGCAACGACTTCTCAGCCTGCGCGATCGCCGCCTCCAGAGCCAACCGGTCAACCTCGTCTTGCGACAGCGTGCGGGTGAGGGTCATGCAGAAAGGTATGAGCGAGACAGCGCCAGGAAGCGTCGGGAGAAAAGGAGCGCCGCAGAACCACCCCACGCCCACTTCATCGCGCATCTGCCCCAATGTTGCGTGCCGCCGCCAGCCGGTACCGCGCCACAGACACGCCCTGGAACGCCCTCAGCAACCCACATCCTCTACCGCAAACCGGCACGGCCAATAGCCGGGCGTCGCGGCGAAGTCACGCGCCCGGTCTTCGCCACAAACTCACGCACCACGAAGCGGTGCGGATGTTCCTCCCCGACGTCAATCGCTCCCTCACACGCCATCTCGCCCCATTCCTCATCACCCCCACCAAGCGGTACGCTGTGCGCATGTCCATTCCCTCTGTCGAGTTCCCCTCTGTCATTGTCTTCGATCACCCGCTTATCCAGCACAAACTGACCCACCTGCGCGACCACACCACCGGCCACCGCCCCTTCCGCGCCCTCCTCTACCAGATCGCGGGCCTCATGGTCTATGAAGCCACGCGATCACTGCCCGTTCGCACGATGGACGTGCAGACACCGGTGGAAATGACGCGCGGCGCTCGCCTCTCCGCCGTCGTCACCGTCGTTCCGGTGCTGCGCAGCGGGCTCGGCATGGCCGAGGGCATACTTGAGATGATGCCCGAGGCGCGCGTGGGCCACCTCGGCCTCGCGCGCGACGAGGCCACGCTCCAGCCTCGCGTCTACCTCCGCAAGCTCCCCTTCGATCTCGCGGCGGGTCCCGTGCTGCTGGTTGATCCGATGCTCGCCACCGGTGGCTCCGCGAGTGAAGCCGTGCGCCTCCTTCGCGAGGCCGGCGCGAAGGACCTCCGCATGATCTGTCTCGTCGCGGCCCCCGAAGGAATCCGCCGCATGCTTCAAGATCACCCAGAACTCGTGATCTACACCGCCGCGATCGACCGCCAGCTCGACGAGCGCGGCTACATCTGCCCGGGCCTGGGCGACGCGGGCGACCGCATGTACGGGACCGAGTGAATCTCCGCCGCCCTACCGCACGCCGATGACCGCCACCAACCGACCCGTCAGCCCGCTCTGACCACGGTGCGAAAAGAAGCGTTCCGGCTCGGACATGGTGCAACCTTCGAGCACATCCACTTCCGCGACACCCGCCTCCAGCAACTGTCGCCGAAGCGCCGCGCGAAGATCGACATGGCCCTTCCCGCCATCGCCCCGCCGCAGGATCGACGCATCATTGCCAAAGCGCGCCTCAAAGGCCTCGAGCACCTCAGGCCCAACCTCGAACGCGGCCATCGAAATGCAGGGCCCGATCGCCGCGACGATCCTCGCGCCCGGATCCGCGTGCATCGCGTGCATCGCAAGCAGCGCGTTGGTCGCGGTGCCAGCAATCACGCCGCGCCAGCCCGCGTGTACCGCCGCGACAACACGCCCGTCCTCACTCGCCAGCAGCACCGGCGCGCAGTCCGCAACGCGCACGCTCGCAAGGATTGACGCCTGGTCCGTCACGATCGCGTCCGCCTTCACGCTCGGCTCCGGGCACGGATCGTCGCCAGCGCGGAGCGTGACAACATCGCCACCATGCACCTGATGCACCTGCGCCACCCGCCTGCGCAGCGTTCTGATCGCGTCCCGCACGATCGCCCAGTTCCGCTCAATGTTCGCAACCGGATCGCGCCGGTCGCTCGTAACTTCAGACGGGTTCCCAAAGTTGAGCGAGGCAAAGCAGCCCGAAGAGACGCCGCCCACGCGCGTCGAGAACGCGTGCGGCACGTGCGACAGAAGCATCGAGTAAAGAAACGCCGCGGGCACCGCCCCGCTTTTCGCACGGTCGATCCCAGGCTTCGCGCCTCCCCCCTTGGCTCCACTTACTGCCTCGCCGCCTCGCTCCATCGCTGCCTCGCTTTCTTCCTCCCAAAACGGTAGCCTGAGTCATGGCAAGCTCCTCCGAACTCACCCCAGCAGCCCCGCCCCCTCCCGCGGCGGACGAAGGCTCGGGCACATCGCACTTCACGCTCGCGGCGGTCCTCTCGATCATCGCCGGGCCGCTCGCCGCGATCGCGGTCTTCGCACTGCTCGGTAGCGCAGGCCTCACGCCAGAGGGCCGCATCGTCGCCGCCGTCGGTGTGCTCATGATGGTCTGGTGGATCAGCGAAGCGCTCCCCATCGCCGTCACGGGCCTCGTGCCGATGGCGATCATGGCCCCGCTGCTGGGGCTCTCCCGTTCCGAGTACGTGGCCTTCGCCGCGCCGTACGCAGATCCCATCATCGCTCTCTTCCTGGGCGGGATGATGCTGGGTAAAGCAATGGAACGCTGGCAACTCCATCGCAGGATCGCCCTCGGCGTCATCGCGGCGGTGGGCTCCTCTCCAACGCGACTCGTCGCCGGATTCCTCATCGCCACCGGCTTCCTCTCGCTGTGGGTCTCCAACACCGCCGCGACCGTCATGATGCTCCCCATCGGCGCGAGCGTCGCGCTCATCATCGTGGCAAGGCTGCGCGAGAGCACGGACGCGCGAGCTTCAAGGGTGGCCAGCGCGGTCGGGCCAGCGCTGGTGCTCGCAATCGCATACGGCGCCTCGATCGGCGGCGTCGGAACGCTCATCGGAACGCCGCCGATCGCGCAGTACGCGGGCTTCTCGCGCGAGCGCCTCGGGGTGGAGATCTCATTTCTCGCGTGGGCCAAACTGGGCTTCCCCGTCGTCGCGATCATGCTCTTCGCGGCGTGGGTCGTCCTCTCTCGCATCGCGTTCCGACTCTCCGTGGGAAGGGTCGAGGGCGTGGGCGAATATCTCGAAGACGAACGCCGCGCACTCGGCCGCCTCGGGGCTGGTGAGTGGGGCGTGCTCGGCGTCTTCCTGCTCGCGTGCGTGGGCTGGATCACATCGTCACTGACCGGACTTCCCGATGCCTCCGTCGCGATGCTCGCGGCACTCCTCCTCTTCATCGTCCCCGCGCGCGAGACAGGCACAACGGCTTGGCGCCCGCTGCTCACCTGGAAAGAAGCCGTCACCATTCCCTGGGGCGTGCTTCTCCTCTTCGGCGGCGGGCTGGCACTCGCCAAGGCAATCGAGACCTACGGCGTCGACGACGCCATCGCGAGCCTCGCCTCCGGCCTGGGCGGAGCGCCCCTCTTTGTTGTGCTCTTCGCCGTCGCCGCAGTCTCGCTCATCCTGACCGAGTTCGCGAGCAACACGGCGCTCGTCGCGATCGCGCTGCCCATCGGCGCGGCGATAGCGCCAGCCCTGGGCGTTCCCGCCCCCGTCCTCCTCGTTACCATCACGCTCGCCGCGTCGCTCGGCTTCGCGATGCCCGCCGGCACCGCGCCAAACGCGCTCGTCTTCGCGTCAGGGCTGGTACGAATGCGCGACATGGTCCGCGCCGGCCTCTGGCTCGACCTCGTCGCGGCGTTCTTCGTCCCCGCCGTAGTCCTGCTCGCAATGAGACTGGGAGTCCTGCCCGGAGGCTGAATTCTCAATCGGCCGCCGACCTCCCCGCGGCCGCGACGCACCTTCCAATCGGCGCTGTCCGTTGGCCCGCGCCCCGTTCTACCCTCTCCCCATGAACGAGGCCGCTAGCTCCACGAGTCCCGCCGCGCATGCCATCGCCCCGATCGACCCGGTCGATCTGCTCATCGCTCGCTTCCGCAGCGCCATCGCCCGCGCCTTCCCGCAGGCCCCCGATGCCGATCCGCTCATTACGCCCTGCAAGGATCCAAAGCTCGGCGATTTCCAGGCCAACGCCGCGATGGGACTTGCCAAGCGCGTGGGCCAGAAGCCGCGCGATGTCGCGAGCGCCATCGTGAAACAGCTCGATCTCGGCGATCTCGCAGAGCCCGTGACAGAGTCCGCGATCGCTGGCCCCGGCTTCATCAACATCCGCCTGCGTCCCGCGGCCCTCGCGGGCCTGCTTGACTCGATGGACACCGCCGCACTCGGCGTGCCGCCGGTTGCAAACCCAGAGCGCATCGTCGTTGACCTCATGGGCGTCAATCTCGCGAAGCAGATGCACGTCGGTCACCTCCGCAGCCCCATCATCGGCGACGCGATCGCGCGTGTCTTCGAGCGCCTGGGCCACACGGTCCTCCGCCAGAACCACGTCGGCGACTGGGGCCTGAACATCGCGATGACCACGGCCCGCATCATGCGACTCGTGGACCAGGGAAAGCTCACGCTCAACTCTGTGACGCTCGACGATCTCGACCGCGCGTACAAAGTCGCGCAGGCCGAGTGCCAGCGCGACACGACCGGCCTCGCCGCCGTGCAGCGATTCGGCCTGGGTCCCAAGGCCCAGGCCGAGCTCGAAGAGCAGGTCCTCGGCGCGACCGAGGCCTTCGCCGCGGCACGCCAGACGCTCATCAAGCTCCAGTCCAAGGACCCCGCAACCCACGCCGTCTGGCAGAAGATCTACGAGGTCACGATGGCCGAGTGCCTCAGCGCATGCAAGCGTCTGAAGGTCAACGTCACGAGCGAGCACAACGCTGGCGAGAGCAGCT
>JBBQGR010000048.1:0-10969 GCA_038323185.1 Phycisphaerales bacterium
CGGACCGGCCCGCGAGCCCGCTGGAGCGAGAGTCGCTTCGTGAGCTTGTGGCGCGAGCGCTCAAGCACGAGCCGGTGCAGTATCTGGTTGGTGAGGGGTGGTTCTTTGGATTGCCGTTCAAAGTTGACCGGCGCGTGCTCATCCCGCGCCCCGCGACCGAGACCATTGTTCAAGAGGTGCTGCAGCACCACCGGGCCACGCACGGCAGCGCCAATGCAACCGGTGAGGGTGTGCTGGTGGGCGATGTCTGCACGGGCTCGGGGTGCATCTCGGTTGCGATCATCAAGAACCTGCGCGGGGCTCGCGCCGTCGCGAGCGACATCAGCGCCGACGCGCTCGAAGTGGCGCGGCTGAACGCGCAGCGCCATGGCGTGCTGGAACGCATGGAGTTTGTCCGTGGCGACATGCTGACGCCGCTGCGCGACCATCCACCCACGCGCGGCGACGCCGCGCTCGACTACCTCGTGTCTAATCCGCCCTATATCCCGGATGATGAGTGGCGCGCCGTTGAGCCAAACGTCAAGGACCACGAGCCGCATAGTGCGCTCCGCGGCGGAGTGGATGGGCTCGACTTTGTTCGCCCGCTCGCCGCTCAGGGGGCCGCGATGGTGAAGCCCGGTGGCATGGTGCTCGTCGAAGTGGCGGACGCTCGATCCGAGCAGGCCCGCGAGCTTTTCGCGGCGAACGAATACCTAGTGGAGGTTCGGGTGCTGCGTGACTTCGAGGGATTGAATCGAGTTGTTATCGCAACTCGTAAGTAACTGTCCCATAAAGACTTTTTCCAAAGCATGAATCGATTCGCTTTCAGATCGCGTAGACGCTTGACAGGATATCGTTCAGACAGTAAACTAACGACGTTCACTGGGCTTATGGCGTTTGGCGGTTTCCTTAGGGTGTTTCTCGAACTGGAGTCGATGCCGCGATGGGATCTCATGAACGCCGAGCACGAGAGCGAAACGCCACGCGGGAGCGAATCCTGGCGGCGGCTCGCGATCTGTTCGTGCGCGAGGGGTTTGAGAAGGTGACACTGCGTCGGATCGCGGAGGCCATCGAGTACACGCCCGCCGCGCTGTACGTTCACTTTGAGGACAAGCACGCGCTCATGTCGGCACTGTGCGACGAGGACTTCGGGCTCCTTCGCGAGGCGATGCGCACGGGCGACGCGATCGAGGATCCCGTGGAGCGAGTGCGGGCCATCGGCGCCGCGTACGTGGACTTTGCCCTTGCCCATCCGCACCACTACCAGTTCATGTTCATGACGGCCTGGCCAGCGCCTGAGGAGGGTGCGCGGATCGTCGCGGGTGGTGAGGCAAAGGCGATCATGCATGGCGATCCGGATGAGGACGCGTACGCGTTTCTTCGTCACGCGGTGGCGGCGTGCATTGCGCAGGGGCGATTCAAGGCACCGTATACGGATGTTGGCGTCGTGACGCAGATGTGCTGGGCCTCGGCGCATGGTGTGGTGTCGCTCTTCATCACGCACGGGCATGACCCGTGGGTTGAGTTCAGATCGCCGCAGCGATCGTCGCACCTGCTGCTCGACGCGGTTCTTGATGGGATGGTGGCAGCACCCCGAAGCGGGCCTGCCGCGATCGCACGAGTCGCACCGGAGACGCGCCGATGAATTTCCTCGCGATCAAGATGCTGATGGGCGATCGGCTCAAGTACCTTGGGCTGCTGATCGGCCTGACATTCGCCGCGACGCTGATCACTCAGCAAGCGGCGATCTTCATGGGCTACACCAAGCGGATGTGGGCCTTTATCGACGACACGCCGCACGTTGATGTGTGGGTGATGGATCCGCAGGTGCGCTTTACTGAGGATCCAAAGCCGCTGCAGGATACGGCGCTGCTGCGTGTGCGCGCGGTGGAGGGCGTGGAGTGGGCGCTGCCGATGTACCGCAACAACCTGCTCGTGCAACTCGCCGACGGCACGGAGGAATTCTCGACGATCATCGGCGTGGATGATGCCACGCTGATGGGCGCGCCGACGCGGATGGTGGAGGGATCGCTCGAGGACCTGCGTCAGGGAGACGGCGTGATCGTGGACCAGCGAGCGGCGAGCGGGGACCTCGCGATGACACTTCCGGATGGGAGCAAGCGATCCCTCAGAGTCGGCGACTCGCTCTCGATCAACGACAACTTCGCGCGCGTTGTGGGCATCTGCGAGACCAGCACGGCGTTCTACTGGCAGCCAGTGATCTACACGACGTTCGGGCGCGCGGTTCGGTTTGCACCGCCGCAACGCAAGCAGATGACGTACGTGCTCGTGAAGGCGAAGAAGGGTGAGTCGCCGGAGGCGGTGGCGGCGAACATTGCAGAACGCACCGGCCTCGCGGCCCGCACACCCTCGGACTTTGGCGCCCTCACGATGTGGTACACGCTCCTCAAGACCGGAATCCTGATCAACTTCGGAATCACGGTCGGCCTTGGCTTCGTGATCGGGCTCCTGGTCTGCGGGCAGACCTTCTTTACCTATGTATCGGACAACGCGCGGCTCTTTGCGGCGCTCAAGGCGCTTGGACTCTCCAACGCGCGGCTGCTGGGCATGATCTTCACGCAGGTCGTGGTGCTTGGCCTCCTGGGCTTCGGGCTCGGGGCGGGGATTGCCTCAATCTCCGGGAGGTTCATGGGGCTTGCGGGTGTTGGCTTCCATCTCTCGTGGCAGCTTCTGGTCGGGGCGTGCGTAGGAATCATGCTGATCTGTCTCGCATCGGCGACGCTCGCGGCGTTGAGGATTCTGCGGCTGGAACCCGGCATTGTCTTCAAGGCGTGAGGGTTCGTGGGCGGGGATGTTTCGGTGTGTGGCGGGGCGGTCGAGTTCGTGAAAGGAACTGAGATGGTGGTGGCACCCAGCGCGGGCAACATTCCGAACCTGACGACCGAGTCCGCCGCCAGCGTTGTGGCCGGGCGGCCCATCGCGGTGCGCTGCCGCGGCGTGACAAAGACGTACGGCAAGGGCGGCTCGGCGGTGCGGGCGCTGCGAGGCGTGGACCTTGATGTGCATCAGGGTGAGATGATGATGCTGGTGGGGCCGTCGGGCTGCGGCAAGACGACGCTTATCAGCGTGGTCGCGGGCGTGCTTGAACGTGATGAGGGTGAGTGCACGGTGCTGGGCGAGGACTTCAAGAAGCTCGGCTCGGATCGCACAACGGCCTTCAGGGCCAAGAACGTTGGCTTTGTTTTCCAGGCCTTCAACCTGATCCCGACGCTGACGATTGCTGAGAACGTCTCGGTGCCGCTGCTGATCAATGGCGTCCGACGCGGCGAGGCGCTGCGCCGTTCGAAGGAGTTGCTGGAGCGGGTCGGTCTCGGCACGCGTGTGAATGACATTCCCAGTCGCCTCTCAGGCGGACAGCAGCAGCGAGTGGCGATCTCGCGAGCACTGGTTCACAAGCCGCGGCTGCTGGTCTGCGATGAACCGACGAGCGCGCTGGACCACGCGACGGGCCAGAAGGTCATGGAGCTGCTGCGCGAGGTTGCGAGCGGCGGCGACCTGTCGCTGGTGGTCGTGACGCACGACCAGCGCATCTTCGAGGTCGCGGATCGCATGGCGACCATGGACAATGGGCACGTCGTCAGCATCACGACCGGCCAGGGGCACAAGGTTTCATCGCAGCATGTCGAGGGGAAGTAGTCAAGCGTACAAGCTGAGGTCCGGCGTGAATGCTGGCCTGATTCGAAGGGATGATACATGATTCGCGCGTACCTGATTCCGTTGCTGGCGATCGCGGGCGTGCTGTTCGCGGTCTACACCGTAGTTGTCGGGGCGCGGCCGCCGGAGGCCAAGCCGCCGGTAATCGAGCCGCCGAAGGCGCCGTTCAACGCGTTCGTCGCTGGGTCCGCGCTTGTGGAGGCCTCGTCGCAGAACATCGCGGTGGGCGCTCCGGTGGGCGCGGTGGTGGAGCGCGTCGCGGTGACGGTGGGGGACACGATCAAGAAGGGCGACGTGCTCTTTGAGCTTGATCCGCGCGAGCTGCGTGCGTCGCTGGTGTCGCGCGAGGCGGCGGTGGTCGTGACGCAGTCGCAGCTTGAGAAGCTGCTCCAAGGGACGCGGCCAGAGCAGATTCCGCCAGCGGAAGCGCGCGTTGTGGAGGCCCAGGCCGCGCAGCGCGCCGCCCAGGCCCTCCTCGACGAGGCCCGGTCGCAGTTTTCCCGTGCGGAGGCCATGGAGGATGCCCGGTCCCTCTCAGTTGAAGAAATCGCCCGGCGCCGGTTCGCGGTCGCCGCGGCGGAGGCTCGCGTCGCGCAGGCAGATGCCGGGCTCGCAGAAGCGAAGGCGCAGGTCGATCTGCTCCGAGCCGGAACATGGGCGCCGGACATCCTTGTGGCGCGTTCGCAGGTGGCCGAGGCGCAGGCCTCGGTGGAAGCGGTCAAGATCGAGCTTGATCGCCGGATTGTGAGGTCGCCCATCGATGGGCAGGTGCTGCAGTCGAACATCAGGGTCGGCGAGTTTGCGCAGGCCGGGCCGCTCGCATCGCCTCTCATGCTCGTTGGAAGTGTCAATCCGCTGCATGTTCGGATTGATGTTGACGAGCACGAGGCCTGGCGCGTGAAGCCCGGCGCGAGGGCCGAGGCATTCGTCCGGGGGAACAAGGACATCAAGACCACGCTCACCTTCGTCCGGTTCGAGCCATTCGTGATCCCCAAGCGCTCGCTGACGGGCGAGAGCACCGAACGTGTGGACACGCGTGTGCTGCAGGTGGTCTATGCCTTTGATCCGTCTGGACTTCCGATCTTTGTCGGCCAGCAGATGGACGTGTACATCGAGGCCCAGCCCGTGGATCGCGGCCGGGCCCCGGACGCGTCGCGTCCAGCGCCTGACGGTGCGTGAATGTCTGAGTGAGGTTGGATTTGCTGACGCTCGTTCCAGACCTTCTTGAACCATTCTAGATTGGCGCGGGTTCAGCCGTGCAAAAAGGGCCCAAAATGAAGCCTTCGATGTTGACCCGTAGCGCGATCCTTGCCTTGATCGCTCCTAACGCATTTCTCGTCGCGCTCTCGGGATGCGCAGTCGGTCCGGACTACAAGGCCCCCGAGAGGAAGGTGGGCGACGCCTTCACGTCGCTCGACCAGGCGCAGGCTCCGGGCCTGACGACCGCGCCAGTGGTGGGCGACACGGGCGACCTCAAGCGTTGGTGGAGCGTCTTTGGCGACCCCAGGCTTAACTCGCTCGTGGAGCGCGCCATCGCCCAGAATCTGGACCTGCGGATCGCCGCGGCCAGAGTGCGCGAGGCGCGGGCCCAGCGAGACATCGCTGCCTCGGCCCAGTTCCCGACCGTGAACGCCAGCGGCGGCGGCAGCCGCAGCCGCGCCAGCGAGAACATGGACTTCCCGAATCTCGGTGCGAACGACGACATCACGCTCTTCCAGGCTGGGCTCGACGCGAGCTGGGAGATCGACGTCTTCGGCGGCATTCAGCGCGGCATCGAGGCCGCGGACGCGGACCTGATGAGCACGGAAGAGAGCCGGCGCGGCGTGCTCGTGACGCTGCTGAGCGAGGTCGCAAGGAACTACATCGGGCTTCGCGGCTTCCAGGATCGCCTCGAACTGGCTCGCGAGCAGGTCAAGGCACAGAAGGACACGCTCGACCTCACACAGTCTCGCGCGCGAGCGGGTCTGGCCAATGACCTTGAGGTTGCGCAGTCACTCGCGCAGCTCAAGCTGCGTGAGGCCCAGATTCCGCCGCTGACCTCCGGCGTGCGCCAGTCGGCGCACCGCCTTTCGGTGCTTCTGGGTGAGGAGCCCGGCACGCTCGTGGCGGACCTCTCCGGCGCAGGAACGCTGCCGCAGCCTCCCTCGCGGGTGCCGGTGGGGCTGCCTTCTGAGCTGCTACGCCGTCGCCCCGACATTCGCGAGGCCGAGCGCGCCATCGCGGGCAACACGGCCCGCATCGGCGTCGCGACGGCCGAGCTCTTCCCGAAGTTCTCGCTCACCGGCGGCTTTGGCCTTGAGTCCGGCGATATCGGCGATCTGGTCGACATGAACAGCCGACGCTGGTCCATCGCACCGGCGATCCGCTGGCGCCTCTTTGATGGTGGCGCGATCCGCAACAACATCGAGGCCGCGAAGGCGCGCGAGGAGCAGACGGTCCTCTCGTACGAACGAACCGTGCTCCTGGCGCTCGAAGAGGTCGAGAACTCGCTCACCACGCTGGTGCAGGATCAGATCCAGCGCGGCACGCTCGAGGAGGGCGTCGCGGCGAATCGGCAGGCCGTCTCGCTCGCAAACGATCGCTACACCAGCGGCATCGGCGACTTCATCAACGTTCTCCAGACGCAGTCGGCCCTCTACGACTCGCAGGAGGCCTTGGTCATCAGCCGCATCAACGTCTCCCGCTCGCTGATTGCGCTCTACAAGGCACTCGGCGGCGGTTGGGACGCGGACGCTCCAGCGGGTGAACCACAGGCTCAGCCCACCGAGCCTGCTCCGGCTCCGGCCCAGTAGCGCGTCGAGCGGCGGCGATCAGCGCGGTAGCGAGCCGTCATCAGAGCGGTGATCAGAGCGGTGGTCAGAGCCGTGATCCGGGTGGGCTGTCCGATGCGCCTCAACGGCGGCCTGGTGTGCCTCGAGAATCTTTCGTTCCTGGGCCGCAAGCTTGGGTGCGAGCTCTGCCATGATTCGCGCGGCGTTGGCCTCATCCGGATAGCCGGTGCGGTCGCCGCTGTTGAGGTGGATCAGTTCGGCGTCGAGGTGGCTCTGGCCCTGGGTCTTGAGTCGGAACTCACCCTCGCTGGTGAGGTTGATGCCCTGCTGCGTGTGCACGTTAAATTGCTTGCAAGTCAGGTCGACCGACTCGGTGGAATCGAGCTGCAGGCGCACGCCTCGGAGCTTCAGGACCGGACCTTGCGGCGTCAGCACGAGCGCAAGCTCAAGATCACCCGAAGCGGAACGGACCTCGATCGATTCGCCCTGCGCGTCTGGCCGCACGGTGAGAGTCCGGCCCGAGGGAAGCGTGGCGGCGGTTGTGGGCGGAAGATTGGGTGACAGGGCAGGTGACATGGCAGGTGACAGGGCAGGTGACAGGGAGTTCGTCCGAGCGTCGGGCACCTGGTGTGGGTCGGTCATAGGGTCAGGATAGCGATGGGACTCGTGGTGGAAACGCTCCGGACGTGGTAGACTCGGGTGGGAGAACATCCATGCCTCCAGCCGCCCGCGTCGGTGACAACATGCTCCAACTTGCGCCGCATTGCCACATGCTGCATCCCGCGACGCCGCCGGTACCGATCCCGCATCCCGCGCTGCCGCTGGCGATCGTGCCGCCGGGTGCCCCCACGGTGACAATCAGCAACATGGCCGCGGCCCGTGCGACGGACCAGAGCGCGCCCTGCTCGCTTCCCGGCTGCACTCCGGGCGGACCTGGGATGATCGCGAAGGGCTCGGCGACGGTGATGATCGGCAATCTCCCCGCGGCTCGGGTTGGCGACACCACGGCGCACGCGTCGTGCGTTGCGCCAATCCCATCACCGACGGGGCTGGTCTTGCCGCCGTGCGCCGTGACGGTCATCATCAACGGCTGATCGCAACGAGCGCAGAGGACCCCATGAAGTGATCGAGTCGTTCCTGTCCACATTCCGCGCGGTGTGTCCGGCGTGCCGCGCGGCGGGCAGGCGTGGCGGCTCGCTCGAAGTGACGCGGAGCTTTGAGGAGCGTGACGGGCGCGCGATCAGCGCGATCGTGCAGTGCCAGGAGCTCTCTTGCCAAGCCGAGTTTCCGGTGATTGATGGCGTGCCGCTGCTCGTGCCGGATGCGCGCGGATTCGTGGCGGCGAGCCTTGCCCACATCACGCGTCGCGAGCCGCTGCACGATGAGATCGAGAACCTGCTGGGCGACTGCGCGGGGCCGGGTTCGTGGCTCGATCAAGCGCGGCAGTACGCATCTACGTACGGGCTGGATCACTACGGCTCCGGGCCCGACGATGGGCAGGCCAGGAGGCTGCTCGCGACGATGGTCGAGATGGCGGGCGGCGTGATCGAGGGGCCGGCCCTCGAGATCGGCTGCGCCGCTGGCGGCGTGACGCTGGAGTTATCGCGATTGACGGCCGGGCCCGCGGCGGGCGTCGACGTGTTTTTCCCGCTGGTACGGCTCTTTCAACGCATGCTCGGTTCGGGGCGAGCGAGCATTCCGCGGCGGCGCTCGGGCACGGTCTATGACGAGACGGAGATTGTGCTGAGCGAGTCGCAACGCACCTGCGCGGCTCACGTCGACGGGTGGTGCGCGGACGGCGCGATGCTGCCCTTCGCCGACGCGAGCCTGGGCGTCGTGGTTGCGATCAACGTGCTGGATGTCACGGCGTCGCCGCTGGAACTGCTGCGGGAGATGAGGCGCGTGCTGCGCCCCGGCGGCATCATGATGGTCTGCACCCCGTACGACTGGAACGCCGGCGCCACACGCATGGAGGCGTGGCTCGGCGGCCACTCGAAGCGTGCGCACGGCGCGGGCGAGCCTTCGCGCGTGCTGGAGATGCTGCTCACGCCCGACACGATCCCCGCGTCGCTCGCGGCCACGCGGATCATCGCGGCGCGCGAGGGGGTCGCTTGGAACGTGCGCGTGCATGATCGCCACACCGCTGCGTACACGCTCCACGCGGTGGTCGCGAGAGCGGAGTGATGGGCGGAGTTGATCGACGCTTGCTCGGGTTCAGGCGCGATCGAAGACCTTGGCATCCAGCGTCGTCTTGAGGATCTCGACGCTTTCGAGCGCGCTGGCGTAGGCCGACTCGCGCGAGCGACGCACCACCTTCGCGAGCATCCACGGCAGCGGCAGGACCGTGAAGGGGATGTACCACGCCCACGTGATCCACTCCGGGTACGTGTAGAAGGAGAAGTATGCGCGGAGCATGGAGTGCGTCAGCCAGACGCCGGGCCAGATCGTAAAGAGGATGAGCAGGCCAAACATGGCCGGGAGCTTGGGGAGCATGCGCAGCCGCAGCGACAGGCGCGTCTCGCCGCTGCCTTGTGCGGGCGTGGCCTCAAGTGCGTGATCGAAGGGCGCGCCGGGCGCTTCGAGCTGGAAGAGGATGGGTGAGCCTGCTCGGTGAGTTTCGAAGCCCGCGAGCTTGCCGCGGCGAGCGAGCGCGTCGAGCCGTGCGAGGATGGTGGCTTGGTCGAGCGTCGTGGAAAGGTAGGGAAGTGGAAGGGGTCCGAGAAGCGAGACGACGTGGGGCGATCGCGAAGGCGAGGCGCTCTCGGGAGTGGTGGGTGATGTGCTGGAGGGTAGATTCAAGGGCTTTGGAAGCGTTCGGTGCCTCGGGAGGCGTGTTTGGCGGGGACTTTCCGGGGACTTCGACCCGGAAGCGGAACAGACTGAACGGTACCGCCCCCGAAGATTGGAGATTGGTTGCGTTTGGCGGCGCAGGTCGTACCCTTAGGGAGATGGATTCTGCGATGCCACCTGCACAGCCACCCCCTCAGCCATTGGGCCAGCCACCCGGCCGTCCTGGTGGCCAGCCAAATCGGCCGAGTCGGACGCCGCTGCGATTGGTCGGAGGCGATGAGGCATCGGAATCTCGGGGGGTGGGGGCGCGAAAGGGCCGTCGTGCGCGCGGGGCTGAGGACCACGCGGATGCTGAGTCGGTTGCGCGTCCGGGGCAGGAGTTTGGCCGCAGAGTCGAGGCTGAGCGTGAGGAGTCGGCGCGCAGGTTGGAATCGTCGCGATTCATCGCGTACGAGAACGCGTCGGCTGCGCGCCACTCTGATGGAGCGCGGCTTGCGTTCGCGAAGCTGGTGGAGGAGTCGATCGAGGGTGGACGCGCCGCGATCATCCGGCCCGAGACTCGCCGCGAGCTTGCGGCGGCCGCCGAGACCCGGGGCCTGCGGCCGTTTGAGGCGCAGCTGACGATCGCGATGGTTCAGGACGCCGCGAGGCATGGCGAGGTGATCGCTCGCGCCGGTCGTGAGGCTGAAGAGCGGCGCGCCAGGCATGTGCCGCGCGACACAACTCCGGGTGGTTGTCACGATCCAAGCCCGCGCGCGGCACCGGCGCATGCGCGGCATCTGATGCTGGCGGTGGCGATGGGCGTTGTGATCTTCGCGTCGCTCGTGGTCGCGGTGCTTCGGGCCTGAGTGCACACGCTGCAGGACACGGTTGTGACGCGCGATCAGCGGGGCGCCATCTTGATCAATTGAACGAGACGGCCGCTCTTGAGAACGATGCGGTTCAACGGTGTACCCGCGGGGCCGGGGAGGGATTCGACCTTGTCGATTCGTCCCTGGACCTTGGCCCTGTCGCCCTTGCGGACATCCTGGTCATTGTCGGCAACGTAGCAGACAACGAAGAAGTCGCGAAGCACGTTGCCGGTGCTGAATGAGAGGCGGATGGCGTGTCCGCCTTGCGCGTAATCGCGGGTGACACCGACAACCTCGCCCTCCCAGCCTTCGTTGGGCACCCACTGGTTGTTCCAGTTGGCTGCGGTGACGTCACGCTGGGTGGGATTGCGAACACCCAGGATGGAGCCGATCACCGCCGCCGGGTCAGGCGGGGCGAAGGTCGCGCCGGGCGGCGGGCCGATGACCTTTGGTGCCGCCTTGGTGATGTCGCCGGCGGGAGCCGGGACGCGCCCGGCTGGCGTTGAGGCAGCGCCGGTGCGTGTGGCTGGTGCGGAAGTGGCGGCGAGGTAGAGCGTTCCGCCGACGACGCCGGCCGCAACCACACCAAGGATGAGATTCATGCTGGACATCGCGGGCACTCCATGAGAGGCGAAGTCTACGAATGCTGGGTGGTCGCGGGTAGCGGCATCACGCGTCGATTGCGGGAATCGGAGTCAGGCCCACAAAGCGCCGGATTGCCCATCGTCCGGCATAGATCGCGGGCGTGAGCACCACGGCGAGGACGAACTTCAGGATGTAGCCGGTGGCAGCGGTCTGGAGCACGAACTTGAGCGTCGCGGCCTCGTTGCCCAGGAGCTTGGGGAGGAGGAAGAAGAAGAGGAACGTCACCATGAGTGAATCGAAGATCTGGCTCACGATGGT
>JBBQGR010000049.1:0-10496 GCA_038323185.1 Phycisphaerales bacterium
CATGCCGCGGCGTGTTGAAGTGTCGGGCGCTGATCGACTTGATTCGTGCGTGCTGCGGCGACGGGGGTGTGGCGTTGGCTGGTGACGCTCACCCGCACCGTCTGCGATGGGGCGCGATGCCCATTCATCAGCGCATGCGGCGGTGGCGTTGGAGGTGTGGAGGCGGGTGGGGCTGGCGTGGTGTTTGGTGAAGCGAGTTTGGGATCAGTGGGGGTTGGCTCAGTGGGGCTTGGTGTGCCGCCTCTTGACGCGGGTGGTTTGGGTACGAGCTGCGGGCAGCGACGGAGAACTCCCTCGGCGGCGCGGCGGGTGATCTCGTTTGACTGCGTTGGGTTGTTCTTGGCGGCGATGGCCATGAGGGTGATGAGCGCATCTGCGGCGCCGATGGCGGCTTGGAGCCTGGCTCGCGCTTCGTACTGGGCTTGGATGGTCTTGATGATCTCGGCGATGTCGGGACGCGTGGCCCAAGATGCGATCTGCACGATCGTGAGGCCATGCTCGCTGGCGATTTTGGTGATGGAGTCGCTGGACTCGATCCACGCGGCGAGGAGGGATGTGTCTTGTGGCGAGAGGGAAGTGGACATCGCCCTAGTTTGGCGTGTGGTTGGGATATATCAAACAAAAACCGATCATGCACCATGATTTTGCGCACAGCGGCGGGTGAAGAGTGAAGAAAGGCACTGGGGATTGAGGATCGGGCACTGGTGGGAGGATTCGGAGGGACTTCACCCGCCACGGAGTGTCGGGGCACCCAAGGCATCTGGAGCGTTCATCACGAACTCACCTTTACCACCACAACCCCTGCTACGACCAGCACGACGCCCAAGATTCGCCCCGCCGAGAACGGGATCTGGCGCATGTCCATGAGGCCGAAGCGGTCGATGGCGAGGGACGCGATCAGCTGGCCTTATAGATCATGGCCGTGAGGTAGCTGGTGGTGCCGAGTTTGGGCGCGAGGAAGACGGCGGTGGTGACGAAGAAGGCACCGAGCACGCCGCCGACCCACATCCATGAGGGACCTTTGGCGAGGTTAACCATCGCTGGGGCGGGCGCGTCCACGAAGCGCGACGCGATGAACCAGACCAAAAGCATCGTGACGCAACCGACGGCGAAGTTGATCACGCCGCCGTGGATCGGGTGGCTGGCATGCTGCGCGAACCGCGCGTTGACGCCGGGCTGGAAGGCGGTGGCGATGCTGGCGAGGACGGCCATGGTGACGAAGAAGATGAGCGTGGAGAGGGGAAGGTTTGGCATTTGGAGAGCGGGAGAGGGAGAGTGAGGCGTGACGGAACGTGATGGAACGTGACGGAACGTGACGGAGCGTGACGAGGCGTGACGGATTGGTTCATCGGGAGCGGCGCGATCAGAATAGAGAGATGCCGCTGGGGCTCGGACGATTCGCCCGGAGGGGTTAGGGGAACGATGTTCCTGGCACGCGGGGCCCCAAAGTGCGTATGCTGGCGGGGTTGGGCGGACGGATCCGCCTCTTTGTTTCGCCGCAGCCGCCATCGGAGGGCGCGCATGTCCGCACTTGCCACCCCGGCCCCACGCTCTAATCCCCAGACACCTGTGACGAAGAAGACCACCTCACCGCGTGCGACCGCCGAGACCATGGCGGCGAAGCAGAAGGACATTGCTGTCTCGGAGTTCTTCGCGAAGAACCGGCACCTTCTTGGCTTTGACAATCCGCGTAAGGCCCTTCTCACGACCGTGAAGGAGGCTGTCGACAACAGCCTCGACGCCTGCGAGGAGGCTGGCATCCTGCCTGACATCACGGTCGTGATCGAGGACTTGCAGCCGGATCGCGGGCGCGAGGTCAAGCAGTCGCGATACCGCATCACGGTCGTGGACAACGGCCCGGGCATCGTGCGCAAGCAGGTTGAGAACGTCTTTGGTCGCCTCCTCTACGGCAGCAAGTTCCATCGTCTCAAGATGAGCCGCGGGCAGCAGGGGATTGGCATCTCCGCCGCGGGCATGTACGGGCTGATCACCACCGGCAAGCCCATGCTGATCCAGACGCGTCCCAACGCCAGCAAGCAGGCGCATCACATCGAACTGGCGATGAACACCAAGACTAATCGCGCCGAGGTCACGGTGGATGAGGAGACCGACGACTTCCCTTTGCGCCGCCTGCGCGAGCTCGGCCCCGCCGTGAGGGAGATCGCGGAGAAGGGCGAGTTCCTCTCGCACGAGGCCTACCCCACGGGCACCAGCGTCACGATCGAGCTTGAGGGCAAGTACCAGCGCGGACGCGGCAGCGTCGATGAGTTTCTCGAGCTCACCGCCATCGCCAACCCGCACGCCCGCATCACGCTCGTGCGCCCCACGCGCGAGAGCGCGGCGGAAGACGAAGACACGCCGGTTGCGAAGAAGGCGGGCGCGACGCTGGCGTTTGGCGTTGCAGCGCCCGAGCCTGCGGCGGAGATCGCCTTGGCTGTGCCGGAAGTGACCACCGATCTTGGCTCGCTGGTGGTCTTCCCGCGGGGCGTCTCCGAGCTACCGCCAGAGACGCAGGAGATCCAGCCTCATCCTCGCGGCGTTGAGCTTGGCATCCTCATCCAGATGATGAAGGACTACGAGGCCGCGGGCAGGGGAACGACGCTCCACGGATTTTTGCAGGAGCAGTTCTGCCGCGTGTCGCCTTCTACGGCGAGCGAGTTCTGTCAGAAGATCGGCGCGACGAGCCGGACGAAGGTTTCGGGCATTGAGCCATCGCAGGTCGAGAAGCTCTTCAAGGAGTTCCAAGAGGCCAAGCTTCCGCCGCCACCGACGGACTGTCTCGCGCCGATCGGCGTGCAGCAGTTGCTGAAGGGCATGTTCAAGGGCGTGCGGGCGGAGTTCTACGCCGCCAGCTCGCGCGAGGCCAACGTCTATCGCGGGCGGCCGTTCCTGATCGAGACCGCCATCGCTTTCGGCGGCGAACTCCCCGGCGACGAGACCGCCCGTGTCATCCGCTTTGCCAATCGCGTGCCGCTTCTCTTCCAGCAGAGCGCGTGCAGCTCGTTCAAGGCCGTGACAGAGACCAACTGGCGCAACTACGACCTCCAGCATCCGCGCGGGGCCGTGCCGGTGGGCGCGCTGGTCATCATGATCCACATGGCCAGCGTGTGGGTGCCGTTCACGAGCGAGAGCAAGGAAGCCATCGCGGACTACGACGAGATCCGCAAGGAGATGAAGCTCGCGCTGATGGAGTGCGGCCGCAAGCTCGGCGCGTACCTTCGCAAGCGTGCGAAGATGAAGCGCGAGTGCCAGCGCCGCGACGTCTTCGAGCGCTACATCGGCGAGATCAGCAAGGCCATCAACGCCATCAACGGCACCGACCCCAAGGAGCTCTACGACAAACTGCTGATCCAGGCCCGCAAACGCACCGCCATCGCCGATGCGCAGCTCGATGACGAAGGCCGCGCCGTCAAGGAAGATCTCGCCGACCAGGAGGGCGTGATCGTGATCGAGTCCGTCGCGAAGGCTCTCGCTCCCGCAACAGCTGGCGTTCAGGCAGGCCCAGCGGCCCCAGCAGCCTCGAAGCGTGCCTCATCGCTCGAAGCTGCGGCAAAGGAGAACGCGGCCAAGAAGCAGCGAACGCTGGGCGAGGACCTCTCCGACATCCCCTCGGGCGCACGCGGCAAGCAGTCCAAGGCCGAGGCCGCCGCGCTCGTCGTGAATGCGGCACAGCGGACCGGCGAAACCCTCGCTAGACCGGCAGCGAAGGCAGGAAAGCCCAAGATGCGGCTCGTGAACGGGAAGATGGTGCCAGCCGACGAGCCGGGACTGTTCTGACCACCGGGCCGGCGCCACCGGCCCGCACAACAGCACCATCGTTCGTGGACGTACAGATCCTGAAGCGTGTGAGATTCGCAGCAGCAGCCGCAGCGTTGAGATCAACCCATGGCAAAGAAACCAGCACCAGCAGCACCCGCCGCCAAGTCATCGGGCGTGTCGAAGAAGGTCAAGGACCGCGACGCCAAGACCCAGTCGCGCATCGTTGACCTCGCCGACAGCGTCTCGAGCACGGCCCTCGCCATGCGCGAGCCCAAGATCGAGATCCCGCTTCGCACCAAGAGCAACACGATCTGGAACAAGCAGCGCGGCATCCTTGAGATGGGTAAGGCCTCCCTCGAGCGCGAGCTGTTCAATCTGAACCAGGCCAAGCAGTTCATGCAGACCTGCCTCCACGCCAACTCCATCAAGAGCCTGATCGACGCCGAGAAGAGCCTGTCGCTGCGAGGCATGTTCTATCGCGGCCTCCACACCGTCGCGGGCACGAAGGAGAAGACCTTCGCGGATCAGGACGAGTCCGATGGCGTGCTCGAAGACCTCGAGGTTTCGCTCGGCGCGCTTCGCGAGGAGCTCCACATCTTCGCCAAGAAGAAGGGGACGATGATCGGCAACATCACGATCATCGACAGCGGCGACGAGATCGACTGCCGGCGCATGGGCAGCGGCGGGTACGCGATTCCCTCGATCGTGGAGCCCGACGTCATCGAGTTCAAGAAGTGTGATGCGAAGTTCGTCCTCCACGTCGAGAAGGACACCGTCTGGGGCCGCTTCAACGAGGACAAATTCTGGCAGGAGCACAACTGCATCCTGACCGAGGGCGGCGGCCAGCCCAGCCGCGGCGTGCGCCGCCTCCTCCAGCGCCTCAACAACGAACTCGGCCTCCCAATCTACTGCCTGCTCGACTGCGACCCCTGGGGACATTACATCTTCAGCGTCATAAAGCAGGGCTCGATCTCGCTCGCCTTCGAGAGCAATCGCCTGGCGATCCCCGACGCCAAGTTCATCGGGATTCGCTCCAAGGACTTTGTCGAGTGTGAGCTGACCGACGACGTCATCATCGAGATGAACGACAACGACACCAAGCGCGCCAACGAGATCAAGAGCTACCCGTGGTTCGAGGGCCACAAGGGCTGGCAGCGCGAGATCGACGGCATGCTCAAGAACGGCTTCAAGATGGAGGTCGAGTCGCTCATCACCAAGGACATCTCGTACGTGACCGAGGAGTACGTCCCGCAGCGCCTCAAGGACAAGGACTGGCTGGACTGATCTCGCCCGGAGATGCCTAAGGCAACGCGTCTGCGCTGAAGCGCCCGGACTTGACTTCCCGCCAGCCCCGGCAGCATCTCGCGCCGCGTGTACGGCACGCGGCACATTGGCCCGAAGATCAGGTCTTGCACCGGTCCAAGAGCCTCGTGGTCCGATTGGAACCAGGGTGTGAGCCAGCGCGAAACGTCCTGGTAGTACCGATGCCGCGGTTGGCGCTGCAGGTCAAACGATCGCAGCGCGCGCTGGATCCGACCCTGCGGTGACTCGCTGGCAGTTTCGCCCCCAAGCGTGCCCTCCAGCATCGACGCGAGCACCCACGCATCCACAAGTGCAAGGTTCGCGCGCTGCCCAAGCTGCGGGCTCGTGGCATGGGCCGCGTCGCCGATGAAGACCACCGGTCCCTCGAACATCCGCGCCATCATCACATCGTGGTACGTCGCATGAATGAACTGTTCTGATGACTCAAGGGCGCTCAGCAGCGCTCGCGTCGGGCCGCCCGTCCCGCACCCGACAATGGCGACATCAAGGACCCTCGCTCCTTGGCCTGCCCTCGAAGTTGAGTGTGACCGCCCAGATACCCCACACGCAAGCGTACGTGCCCGATCCAGCTCAACTTTGGGAACAATCTGTCCGATACTACGTGAGCAGGCCGGACGTTCCGCGTTCGCATACTCGTGCGCCCGCTCGAACCAAACCCGCAAACCAGACAAGAGGCCATCATGCTCGACGCCAACAGCAACCGCCGCCGCTTCGAACGCCTCTCTCTTCCCGTGGCCTATACGTCCGTGCGCGTGAGCCTTCTCAACGCCAACGCGCCGCTGCTGGACGGTCACGCCTACGACCTCTCCGAGGGTGGTTGCCAGTTCGAGCTCGATCGCGCCATCGCACCCGGCATTGCGATCATGATGCAGATCGAGCTGCCGGTCTCAATCTCAAATGAAGAGCAGGCCGATTCGAGCGCGGTCCTCGTGATCGGTAACGTCGTCTGGCTTGATGAGTCCGAGCCCGGCCCGGCTCGCATGGCCATCGCCTTCACCCGCTTCGCTCAGCCCAGCGATCGCGAGCGCCTTACTGCGCGCCTCTCAACCGCCCTCTCGCGTCGCGCCGCGTGAGGCAATCTCCTGTCGGCGTTCCATGAGGTCCTTGACCTGAGCATTGCTCAGGATCGGGACGCTGGTAACGCCGGTTTGCAGCATGTAGAGGATGTACGGCACGCACATGCCGCATCCGGTGCCGCAGCCTGTCTCGCGCGAGAGCGATTCCAGATCGGGCCCGATGCTCGATGCCAGCGACTTCAGTCGCTGGAACGAAACGTCATGGCAGATGCAGCGCGTGACGGCCATGTGATGGTCGCGTTCCTTGCGGACGTGCTCGATGCGGGCCCGACACTCCCGGCGTGATCAACTGACTGATCAACTGACTGATGAACTGACTGATGAACTGACTGATCATCGCCACTCTTCCGCGTCTGGAACATACCACGGTCCGAGCGAAGATCCAACCGATCCAACACGAATCTCAAGCACTCGCAGGTCGCTCATTTCTGCATGAATCTGTCCGGAACTGCCGTCCGCTCGCACCGCGATTGTGCTCCCCGCCGAGCCGCGCCCCGAAGCGCCGTGCCGGAACGCCGTCGTCGGATACTCATTGACGCGCCATCCACCCGATCGAGTAAAGAGCAGGGGCGGATCCAGCAGCGCCGTGTTCCGCGGCGGCGCGCGCTCCTCAATGGCTTCGTCACCCACAGGCAGCAGCGCATCGGCGAAGACCAAGAGCTCGCTCGGCCGCGAAATCTCAAACGCCCGCCGCCACGGCCGGAAGCCGATCTCGCTTCCCCATCCCGGCGTCATCAGCGGCGACAAGTAGTACCCGTTGTATCCATACGTGCTCGTGGGAAGCTGCGCCGGCCCCTGCGCCGTGTACGAACCCAACGGCTGATTGGGACACTCAAGCACACTCCCCGCCGCGAGCGCCGCGTCCAGATATGGCGCAACAAAGCCGCGTGAGAAGTCCGGGCCTATCGCGGCGGTCCCGTGCGTCCCCCACCAGAAGACCTGCGGCCCCGTGCCGATCTCGCGCTGCCGCCAGTACGCCAGCGGCATCACACGATCGCGCGCATCCACGCTGTACGCCGCCCACGCAAGGCCCAACTGACGCTGGTTCGAGAGGCACCGGGCCGCGCGCGAGAGTGCACGCGCCCCGCCGAGCGAAGGAAACAGAATCGCAATCAGCACCGCGATGATCGCGATGGTGACGAGCAGCTCAATCAGCGTGAAGCCGCGACGCATCATCGCCGCCCCCCGATCATCGCCGCGGCTTCGCTCCAGCGCGCGCCGCGCCGCATCGCCGCCGCATCGCGCGCGTCAACCGCGCCGTCCCCATCAAGGTCAATGACGCCGCCCGATTCCCACGCGCAGAGATCATCAACTCCAACGAGGCCGTCACCACTTCGATCAAGCTCAAGCGGCACCGGGCCAAACGCGCTCAATCCCGCGGAGCCAACGCTGTACACGCTGCTCCCCGCAATCGCCGGACTTGCGCCCGCAGCCGCGATGTCGCTCCCGAGCCAGAACGAGGCGGATCCCGGCAGCTGCGAAGGATCAACACGCCGAAGTCTCGCCGCGCCATCGCTCAGCGACTCGCCCCCGACTGTTCCGATCGTCAGCGTTGCAGCGCCGCCGAAGATTGAGAGCACCGGCTGATGCACCCATCCCGCCAGCGGCGTGAACTCGTTCACATCGATGAGCCCATCCTGATTTCCATCGATCCACGTCGCAGTCGCAGAGTCCCACACCATCGCCGCGAGGGCACTCCCCACACCCTCGAAGCGCTGGAGTGATGGCACGCTTCCGAACCCGCCGATCCCCGTCGAGAGCAGCGCGACACCCGGAAGCGAGACGATCGCGCTCGCCTGAGTCCGGTTGCTTGGCGTGCTCGACAGAACGTTGCCCGTCACGCCATCAACGATGAGCACGTTGGCAGAATCAAGCCCGCCAAAGAACGCGTACGACGCCGCGGCCACCAGAGGCGGCTCGCCCGCGCGCGACGGTGGGCGGATGGCAACGCCGCCGTAGAACCCTTCCACAATCGGATTGAGCACCGAGAAGACCGGCGCGGGCGCAACCGTCGCGCTCGCGCTAAAGCCCCACACGCGTCCGGGAAGTGCGCCAAACTGCCCGCTGCTCGCGGCGTAGATCAGCCCGACGCCCCCGAGCCGCCGCGGCAGATACGCGGGCGTGTTCCCAGACGCCGCGCCGATCGGAACGCGCCAGAGTCGTTCGCCCGGCTCGAACGGATTGAAGGTCGCATCGAACGCATCAAGATTGATGCACGACAAGCTCGCGCCGGAGCTGAACCCGCTGTAGTCGGTGATGAAGGCCCGTGCGCGGCCGTCGCCCTCGTCCGCGATGCAGACGTTCGCGTTCACCACGTTCCGAATCAGCGTCGCCTGCCATCGCACCTGTCCATCAGCCAGCGCAATCGCCGATATCACGCGCCCCGTTGCCACCAGCGCCTGGCCGCGCGCGAGATCAAGCGTGACACCCGACTGCGACTCCAGCGAGCGCGCCGGAAGCAGCGCCGACCACGCAACAGCGCCAGTTGCGCGCGAGACCGCATGCAACCGAAGCTCAACGCCCGAGGGCAGCACCGCCGTCTCACCAAGCGCGAGCACCAGAGTTTCGGTCACTGCCATCGGCGCGTGCGGCACAAACGTGATCGTGCGCCCCTGCGCATCAGTTGTGCAGGTCCAACGCGCGGGACTCGCAAGCGTGTCTCCCGGCGCAAGCGTTGTGTTGCTCGACCACGAATCGGCGCCAGCCGTGAAGAGGCCCACCGGACCACGCGACAGAATCTCCCGCGGCATCGGCGGCCACCGATGGTCAACCTGCGCCAAGCACGGCATCGCACAGAGCCCGAGCGCACCCAACGCGCATAGGGTCGCGCGTGCGAAGCACGGCCCCATCGCACTGCTGGCCATCATGATGTTGACACGGCTGATCACAAGCGCGGCCAGCGCATTCCCACGCTGGCCGCGTGAAAATTCAGGACCGCCGCCGGCGCGCCGCCACCAGCCCACCAACCAGCACCAGGAGGCTCGCCGGCGCGGGGATTGCGCGCACGTCCGAGACTCCATCGATCTCGATGTTGCCAGAAACGCCCGCTGGCAGGCTGAGGCGCACGAACGAAGCGCTCGAAAGCCCGACGCTCGCGAGATCAACGCCCGCGCCGCCGCCCGCGCCGCCATACGCCGCGATGATCTGCGCGAAGTTCAGCCCGATGAGGTCGAGCGTGGGATCAACAGGCCGCGTGAAGTCCGTGGGCATTACTCCGGCCGGAGCGCCGAAGAACGAAGCGGTATCAACGTACCCCAGCGTCGGGAAGAGCCCATCGGCCTCGACGCCAGAGATCAGCCGCCAATCAACACCATCCGCCGAGACCTCGATCCGCCCGCCGTCGCTGCTGAACACCAGCGCGAGGTCGGTGAAGTTCACATCGTCAAAGACAAAGCTGTTGCCGAAGACCAGCAGGTCAATGCCGAAGGGATTGTCGGCGTCGTCGGTGATCGGCTCGTCGAACGCGAGCGTGAGCGAGCCTCCCGCGCCGATGCTCACGATCTCGCTGGCTTCAAAGGCTGGCGAGAAGGGCGTGACCGCGCCGGGAAATCCGGACGCAACGCCCGTGAAGCGCGTGGGTTCGCCCAGCGCCGTCGCAGGATTTGTGCGCCCTGCGGCTGGATTCAGGCCCTGGACATAGCCGACAACGCGGTCGGCCCAGGGGTCCGCCGCGAGCGCGACAGACGACAGAGAAGGAACAAGAACGCCCGCAAACGCAGGCACGATCAGACCAAGGGCCAGACCAGCAGCCAAACCGATAGCAGTGCGCATGACGCACACCCTTCTCGCGGCCTCACGAGTGAAACGCAAGGGCCGCGCTGCGTCCCGATTCGCGCGGGACGGCCCCGAGGGACACGCCGCCAAACCTTCGCGTGGTGTGATGGTGGAGCGCGACGGAACGCGGGCCAAACAGGCCGCGAAACCGGGATCGCTCCGCCAGCACCCTTGCTTGTTCCCGGCCACTTCATCGCGGGGCGCGACGAAACCGAGCAACAAGCCGCGAGGGCTCGCCGACACTCAGCCTTCGGCAGGTCTTCCGGCTCGGGGCTCTTCGGGGCTGCCTTCCCGATCGCTCTTGCGAGCGATCAGTGGCCGGGCTTTCGATTCGCGCTTGCGGCACGAACCTCGGCCCATCCTGCCCCGCGTCTTCACCCGTTACGGCGGCGCGTCCGCGGTGGAATCAGATCCGGGCTTGGCCCGCTTGGGCTTCCGGAGCTTCACCACGCTTCCCTTTTCACCTCGCGCGGCACAACGCCGCGAGAGGCACCGATGGCATCTCGACGGTACCGACCAACGCACGCGTTGTCAACGTTCGCCATGAAGGAATGCGATTCAGGC